>JAQCDT010000170.1 GCA_027620575.1 Verrucomicrobiota bacterium | reverse complement strand
CTTTGATAATCTGAATAAACGCTGCGTAATCCTCATCACTGCTCTCCCATAAAATTGGCTCCGTCGCCTGTCGATTTTTAGCTGCCTGAACCGCAGTATCCGACAAGCCTGTCAATTCTGACAATGCTTCATCCGTAAAATCTGAAAACCCTTTGAAAGCAAAATGATTCTGTTTTTTAACCCATTGAAGTGTTCTGAGAATCTCGGCACGCTCTTCTGGTTCATATAAAGATAAATACCCCCCTTGAACCGAATCCGCTCGTAAATAATCACTCCAATTACTTTCCGCTGCAATACCTTGATGTGCGTTCTCGCCCTCACAAGGAAAAGCTAAAGTCGCCCCATTTTCCCCAACCAAAATAGGCTTAGGCTTCCATTGCCAATCCTTCGCCATCACAAGCATCTCGTCCAAAGTCTTACTCGAATTCAAAACAAGAGGGATCTGTTGAGCCTCCACCAGATCTAAAGCCTCAAAGGCAGCCTCGTAAGAATAATATTCATCCAATAAAGATGCATCTAAATCCGTCACCACTATCCACTGTACTCGTTTAGCCATCCGCTATCATCAAATCCCTAAATGAACGATCCTGATTAAAATCCAAAATGATTTCGGAAAAACTCGGCATATCTTTAAGCATCCACCGAGTCAGTCGCTCAAAATGAGCAATGAAATCACGCAATTCTCCTTCCGACATAAAATGATGTTTCGTGCCATCCGCAAAGGACGCACACTGCAAGCGCAATTTATCCTCCTGCTCCATACGCCATTTTAAAATGCAATCAAAACTTGGCACCCTCAGCATGATGGTATGATCCACCAAAGCAAATAAGTCTCGATAGTCACCCTCTAAACAGGCATTCACATAAGCCCTCCAAACACCCCCATGATCAGACTCTGCTTCAAAATCATTGATCGCCTCAGATAACGAATCTGCCGACTCCGCTCTAGCTGAGACACACCAACCCTCAAACAAAACAATATCCACTGGCACAGTCACCGAATACCACTCTGCAGCTTCCGCCCGATCATCAATCTCTTTACGAAAACGAGGCGTGCGCACCGTACCCTCTTCACCACGGATCATTGTTTCTATGAGGCGAATCCCCAAATCTGTATCATGAGTCCCAGGAACACCCCGAGTCGCCAATAAAGGATGCACCCGTTCACCCAAAGCCAAACGCTCCTCCTTAGTCTTATAAATATCATCCAAAGAAAGCACACAGGCATTCAGACCCACACTCTCACGAAAAAAATTGGATAAAAACCGAGACAGTGTTGATTTGCCCGTCCCTTGAGCTCCATTGATCGCCACCACCAAAGGCCCCGCCTTCTCAGCCTTCCAAGAAAGAATCTTTTGCGCAATTGGCATGTAAGCCTTAGAAACAAGCCCACGGAATGAGCTATCTAAACGCTCATTTGCGATAAATTCATCAAGAAAAAGGTCCATACGCTAGGCCTAATGCAAGAATCGAGCCAATTTTAATCCGCACACGAACTGAGAGGCTTTAAGCAATACAACTTTTTATAAGCCAAACGGGAAAATTCTTCCTCAAACAGAGGATTTAGATCCATCCTTAGTTTTAGTTTCTTTTTTGATGATATGCTTAATTTTAATCATGGCCAAATTCAGCTCTATAGAGGTTTCAGATCGTGATTCACCGCTACTCGATAATCAAAAACAAAACAATCACCCTCCCATAAGCTCTTCTTTTTCGGTAAAAGCCTTAGGTGGTTTTACTTTGCCTCCTTTCGAGCTAGAGCTACGACTAGGGCTTCGTTGGCTCACAGTGTTTGAAGTCGCATCTTGCGACTTCAATAATCGCCACTCTTGAAATATACATTCACCCATTCATTTTTGCCAACTTAAGATTCACATCGGTATCCAATCTTAAACAGTCACTGAACAACAAAATTTCTTTACCCACTCGCTTCTTATAAGCGTAATGATGTAGGTCGAAATTTTTCACCCGTTCCTCCTTCACCCATTGATACAGCTTTAGTATCTCTGGCTTGGCATCATAGGAAATTATCCAAGGAATAGCGTTCATCATCTGAATAGACTCAGCCAGTGCACGATGCTGAGCCTCGTCAAAATAGTTCATATACAAAGTTGAGCCCTTCGCATAGTAAGGCGGGTCAAAATAAACCAAGGTATTCCTATCAGGCGATTTTCTTTGAATCATTTTAATCAGACTCAAGGCATCCAACTGGTATAGCTGTATATTCTGCTTCAAGCTGGCAATACGCCTAATCCGTTCAATCAAAGCCACTTTATTAAATCGGCAATCGATCTTATAATTCCCCCTTTGCTCTATCCCCCCAATCCCCCCGCCTGTCAAAATTCCCGAACGATTAGTCCGATTCATAAAAAAGGTCGAAAACCCCAAGGACAATAAATCCGCTGATGCCTTGTCCCTTTGTATCGCTTTCTGAAGATGCCAATTCTCCATCGTCAACTCAGCACGGCTTATCCGGTCACACAAAGCCTCAGGATCATTTAAGACACTGTACCAAAATGCATAGATCGAGCGGTCATAATCATTTAAGGTAATTCGCTCCACCTTACCCTCAATCAACATACTCAAAGCCACTGACGCCCCACCCGAAAACGGTTCAACAAAATGCCCATCAATCCCGTTCTCTTGACACACCTGCCCAATAAATTCAGCCAACCGTTTCTTCCCTCCTGGGTACCTTAAGGGTGAATAAAACATCACGCACTTCGTTTGAAAGAGATAAGGGATTTGACTGCTTGCTTAGATAAGCAACCAAATAGTTTATTGGTGTATGTAGGCATACGGCCTATGCGAGCGACAAATCACACTTTTTATTCCAAAATAATTCCTAAAAAGTGGTGCCTAGGGCGGGACTCGAACCCGCACGCCATTGCTGGCACGGGATTTTAAGTCCCGGGTGTCTACCAATTCCACCACCTAGGCAAGTGTTAGAAGTGTAAAAACTAAGAGTGTC
>JAQCDT010000169.1 GCA_027620575.1 Verrucomicrobiota bacterium | reverse complement strand
AGCGGGTCTCGGAATGACAGGGTGTCGTCGTCCTAAGCAATATATTTTGCCCTATGCTGAACAACCAGAAAATTTAATTCCTGGTGTTGCCAATTTCTACTGTTCTTCAGTGCCTGGTCTTACGGCAAACACTCCAGTTATCGTTGAGTCTCATCAAGGAAGACCCACGAAAATAGAAGGCAATCCATCATATAAAGCTTTTGGTGGGGCGACTACAATTTACGATCAAGCATCTATACTTGATCTGTACGATCCAGATCGCTCAACTGCTTCCAATTTCAACAATTCAAAAGTCCCTGCATACCAAGTAAAAGATTTTCTTGTTAGCCTAAAGGATACCAATACTGACTCAAAAGGAGCTGGTCTAGCGATCCTTGCTGAACCAAGTGCATCTCCATCAAGAATTGCATTGAAAAAAGCTTTTGAAGCACGTTACCCTAAGGCAACTTGGACAGAGTATACACCTAGCCAATATTTAAATTCTCGTAAAGCCGCACAATCGGTGTTTGGTCGCTCGGTAAAAAGTTCAGTCGATTTTTCTCAAGCAAAACGTATTTTATCCATTGATTCTGATTTCTTATCGGAAGGTGATGATGCTTTAGCTAAGTCTCGAGGGTTTACCGCGAAAAGAAAGATTCTTAACAAAAGTGAAGTATCTAAAATGAATCGCCTTTATTCTGTTGAGAGTAATTTGACGACGACTGGCTCTATGGCAGATCATCGCTTACGTTTAAGCGTATCTCAAATGCCTGCTTTTCTTGCTAAGCTAGGCATTGAATTAATAAACCTTTCAAACTCGGGTGGCGAGTTACTCAGTCAACTATCTTCAATTGCTAGCACTTGCGAAATCGAAGATAAGTGGGTCAAGAATGTGCAGCTGATTTATACAATTCAAAAGGACATTCAGTGATTCTTTTAGGTGATCACTTATCTGTTGAGACACAGGCACTTGGATTTTATTTAAATCAAATATTATCGGCACCGCTTACTTTATTAGAACAAGGTGATTCCACATCAGATCTTGGTATTTCCGATTTAGCCGACTCAATCAACATCGGTTCGGTCAAGACTTTGATTATACTTGGCGGCAATCCTGTATTCGATGCCCCAGCAGATTTTAAATGGGCTAAACTTTTAAACAAGGTCGATACAACCGTTCATCTGAGTTATTCATACAATGAAACCTCTGCTGAATCTGATTATCACATTGCTCAGTCACATTATTTAGAAACTTGGTCCGATGGCAGAACATCTGAAGGTCATCTAGTTCCTGTTCAGCCATTGATTGAACCTTTGTTTGAAACCTTCGATGAGCTTTCATTACTTTCTAGTATTATTTATGATACTCCTATAGAGAACTATGCTATTTTAAATGATACCTTTACTAAATTAGGGGGCACTGATTTTAATCAGTTTCTTCAACAGGGTATTCTAGATTCCGTTTCTTATACATCCTATACCGGAACTGTTGATATATCTGCATTAGCTCAGTTACTGAATCAGGCCTCAATCGAAAAAGTTAACCTTGGGCTTTCTAATTTAGAACTTCGTTTTATCCCTAGCTTCCACGCATTTGATGGTCGATATGCTAACAATGGCTGGATGATGGAATGCCCTGATCCCATAACAAAACTGACATGGGATAATGCACTTTTAATCAGTCCACGTTTAGCAAAAGAACTAGAAAGCGAATATGGGATCTCTATTTTTGCCACCACTACCTCAATGAATGAAGAAAGTGCCTTCTTCAAAAGTGCTAAGGGTGAATTACAAAAGAATTCTTCGGTTTTTAAACGCGGAAAAGAATCTGCTGTCATTGCACAAATAAAAGTCGGAAACAATCAATTAGAGATTCCTATGCACGTGGTGCCTGGCTTAGCTAATTATACAGTGATTTTGCCCTATGGTATGGGACGCCAACTAGTGGGAAGAGTAGGAGAAAATGTAGGTATCAATACTTATGGTTTGAGAACAAGTGATGGAATGGGATTCATTACTGGTGTAGAATTAAAGGCTACTGAAAAACGCTTTTTCTTAGCAAATACCCAAGAACATTGGTCTATGGAAGGGCGTGCGATTGTTCGTGAAGGAACCGTTGATTATTATAAAAAGAACCCTGATTTTGTAAATCAAATGGGCGTAGAGTCTCATGCACCTGCCAATTACGGGTACAAAGACAAAGCTTCTTTAGCCGATAAATCCCAGAATCAGTATCGAGGAAATTCGGCTTACGTTCACCCTAAATTTAATGAACCCGATCCAAATGTTAAAGTTTGGAAGGGCAAAGAGGCACTCTATCCAAACAATCAGCAATGGGGAATGACCATTGATTTAAATACTTGTACGGGTTGTTCTGCCTGCGTAGTCGCTTGTCAAAGTGAGAATAACATTCCTATCGTTGGTAAGGATCAAGTTTTGCGTGGAAGAGAAATGCATTGGATTCGCTTAGATCGCTATTTTTCTGCTGAAAAATATAAAGCGTCTGAAGTCCCTGAAGACGTTCAAGTATCCTTTATGGGTATGACTTGTGCGCATTGTGAAAATGCTCCTTGTGAAAGTGTTTGTCCAGTGAATGCAACCGTTCACGATAAGGAAGGACTCAACACGATGGCCTACAATCGTTGTGTAGGGACTCGATATTGTGCAAATAACTGTCCGTATAAAGTACGTCGTTTCAACTTCTTTGATTGGAATAAACGCGAAATTGGAGAATTTTATAAAGGACCACTTGGCCCAGTTGAAGAGCCAGAACTCGAAAAAATGCGTGCAAATCCTGATGTTACCGTCCGCATGCGTGGAGTTATGGAAAAGTGTACTTATTGCGTACAAAGAATACAAGCGGCTAAGATTAATCAAAAAAGCATTGCAGGTGCGAGTAATGACACTGCCGTTCCTGATGGCACGATTAAGACAGCATGTCAGCAGGTCTGCCCCAATGATTCAATTTCATTTGGCGATATTTCAGATCCAAAT
>JAQCDT010000168.1 GCA_027620575.1 Verrucomicrobiota bacterium | reverse complement strand
CATTAAAGCTCTTTTTTTATCCGAAAAAAAAAATGAATATACATCTATTATTGGAGTAACAATACTCGAGCGACTTGTTGATATTACAGTTCTATCTTTATTTGCTTTATTTTCGGCTTTAATAGTTAACAACAAGCTAATTATATTTCTTAGCATGATTCCTGTAATGTTATGTATTTTTATTTTTTTTTTATTCAAAACAATAGGTTCATTCCATTTCATAAACACTAAGTTTAAATCTGCATTTAATCTATTTAAGAATTCACCCGTCTTTCCAAGATATGTGATTTTAGGAGTTTTATGCAGTATTGCCTCGTGGTCATTCGTAATGTTAATTCTATACTTATTATTTCAATCTGCTTCTGTTAAAATCTCCCTTATTGAGACAATAGTTTACTCACCTTTATCAATATTTATTGGTCTATTACCTCTTTCGATTTCTGGCATAGGAACTCGCGATTCTGCATTTGTTTATTTCCTACCTTCCTACAACATGGAGGCTATACTTTGTGCTACTTTTTTATATACAATATTAGCATATTGGACTTTAGGTATTTTGGGTTCATTATTTTGCGGTACTGAGGTACTAAGAAAATTAAAATTAATAGTAAAAAAGTAATATGGAAAAAAAGTTTATATTAAAAAATTCTACAGTCTTAGTCATAGGGGGAGCGGGTTTCATCGGAAGCTTTGTTGTTTCTGAATTACTTAAAACGAGTGTCGGTAAAGTTGTTATTTACGATAATTTTGCCAGAGGTAAGCAATCTAATGTATCTGATAGCTTAAATGATCCGCGTTGTGAGATTTATCCAAATGGTGGGGATGTTCGCGATGTTGATACTTTAAATGACGCGATGGTAGGATGTGATGCCGTCGTTCATCTCGCGGCTATGTGGCTTTTACACTGCAAGGATTTCCCGCGGACTGCCTTTCATGTAAATATCGAAGGTACATTCAATGTCCTAGAAGCTTGCGTAAAAAACAACATCAAGCGCTTGGTCTATTCTTCCTCGGCTTCTGTTTATGGAGATGCATCGGAAGTACCAATGACTGAAAGCCATCCCTTTAATAACAAGAATTTTTATGGCGCCACTAAGATTGCTGGAGAGGCAATGTGTCGGGCGTACCATGACCGTTATGGTCTTAGTTATGTTGGACTAAGGTACATGAATGTTTACGGCCCCCATCAAGATCAAACTGCAGCATACACTGGAGTCATTCCGATCATGCTTAACAAGATTGATGCTAACGAAGCACCAACAATTAATGGCGATGGCACCCAAGCTTATGATTTTATCGATGTCGAGGATGTCGCTCGTTGTAATATTTGTTCATTGGAGTCAGATGCAACTGACGAATTTTACAATGTTGGTACTGGTGTGCAGACCACCATTAAAGAACTTTGTGATACCATACTGGATTTAAAAAAGTCTGAGTTGAAAGTAACCTATAATCCTTACAGCGAAGACGACGCACGAAGACTTGTTCAAAATCGGATTGGTTGTCCTAAAAAGGCAACCGCAGATCTTGGCTTTTCTTACAAATATGATTTAAGAACCGGGCTTCAAAGATTGATTGACTGGAGAGCATCCCACAAATCTGAAGAATTTTGAATATCCCAATCGCTAGAACAAATCTTTTAGATTCAGAGATTAATTCCGTTCTTGAACCTCTAGAGTCGGGATGGCTTGTTCAGGGTCCTAAAGTGAAGGAGTTTGAAGACAAGTGGTCCGCATTTACGGGGGCACAGAACTCGATTGCAGTCACCTCATGTACAAGTGGCTTACATCTTTCCCTTTCAGCTTCAGGTTTTGGTCCGGGAGATGAAGCAATAGTGCCTGCATTCACTTGGATTTCTACTGCCAATGTAATCGAACATCTAGGAGGTAGAGTTGTTTTTTGCGATATCGATCTAGAAACTTTTAATGTCGATATCGGGCAAATCGAATCAAAGATAACCGAGCGTACGAAAGCGATTCTACCGGTCCATCTATTTGGATTGTCTTCTGACATGGATCCTATTTCGGATTTGGCTAATCAGTACAATTTATTTGTTGTCGAAGATGCTGCATGTGGATTTGGAGCCAAGTATAAAGGGAGGCATGTCGGCACTTTTGGAAATACGGGCTGTTTTAGCTTTCATCCGCGAAAAGCCATTACAACTGGCGAAGGTGGAATGGTTACGACGAATAATGATGCACTTGCTGAAAAGATCAGAAGATTGCGCGACCATGGAGCTGCTATGACTGATCTGCAACGCCACCTCGGAGCTCGACCTTACTTGTTGGCAGATCATCCTGATGCTGGTTACAACCAGCGGATGACGGATTTGCAGGCTGCTTTGGGATCTGCACAGATGGATCGTGCGAATCAAATTGTGATTGAAAGACAGGCTCTAGCAGAAAGATATGATGACGCGTTTGCTGATCTCGATTGGTTGCAAACCCCTTTTGGGGGAGATGATTATGAGCACGGATATCAGAGCTACCCTTGTATTTTCATGCCCAAGGATATCAGTCTTGAGTCTGTAAAAAAAATCAATGCCGGGAGAAATCAATGGATGGATGATTTGCAAAAGAACGGTATATCAACTCGACCGGCAACTCACGCTGTTCACATGCTCAGATTTTACAAAGATAAATATAACCTTATGCCGGAAGATTTTCCCAATGCATATGCTGCAGATCAATGTAGTATCTCTTTACCTCTTTTTCACGGAATGAAAGAAGAAGAGCAGGATTTTGTTATCGAGAAAGTGATGGAATTTAAAAATTAATGTGTGGAATTGTTGGTCAACTAAACTTTGATAACAGTCCAGTTTCACCAGTCATTCTCAAAAAGATGACTGATGTAATCAAACATCGTGGGCCAGATGGGGAAGGACATTGGATTGAAGAAAATATTGGCTTTGGTCATCGCCGACTATCTATTATTGATCTTTCTCCTGCGGGTCACCAACCCATGATATCTGCTGATCACAGGTATGTACTC
>JAQCDT010000010.1 GCA_027620575.1 Verrucomicrobiota bacterium | reverse complement strand
GTGGAATTGGGTTTTCTGATACATAGTTATTTGCGAAACAAAATTTAAAAAATGTACTCAAGTATCCTCTCCGGTTATTCCATGTCTTCACAGACTGGGCCTTTTCTGAACTGTTAACCTGTTCTAAATAAATAACTATATCTTTAGAACGAACTTCAGCAACTAACTGACCTTCAAAATAAGTACTAAACTTATCTAATTCATAACATATTGCTCGTTCTTGCCTTCTAGAGATAAGGCCTCTGTCTAATTCACGACCTTTCTGAATTTTATATTCTTCTACAGCATCTTCAACTAAGATATTCTCATTAGATTCTTTATAATGCTGTAACAAATACTTCACAGCAAAACTTAATGATTTACTCGAATTCGAGCGCTTTAACATATTTACCGCAGCAATAGCATCTCGATTTTGATCATGGGTCAATGTTGTCCAAATAGTTTGACCTTCTGATTCTTGATTTAAAAAAGTAATTTCAAGTTGCTGCCGAAAAGCTATCGCCTCTTTTCTAGTCTTAAAATTCTTTCTAATGGATTTCCCATCAAGAGTGCCTTTTACTCTGTAAACTTTATTACCGCTTGGATTTAAAAACGGAACTATGGTGAAGCGGCTAGAATTTTTCATAATTAAATATTTGCAGATTCATAACTGCAAATATTACACATACCCGCTTAAATGCTAGCTTAAAATGGTGGAGGTGGCGGGAGTCGAACCCGCGTGTCTCTTGTGTTCACAAGGGGCATCTACATGTTTAGCTTATTATTTATTGTCGTCCTTAAAGCGTGAAGAAGCACACTCTTTAATTTCCATGTCTTCAAAGATACGACTCAAATGCGAAGACAAACATTTGAGCTATGCCTACTAGTCGTCGCCTCTAGTCTATAGTAGGTGTCTAGGTAGAGACGTTGCTGAACTAAGCAGCAAGAGCGAATTGTTCTTCGCCAATTAATTTTTGTAATGGATTGATACGGAGCCTCCATTATCTCCGACATGCAGCCTCAGGCTACGGCAAGAGGTCGAATCCGGTACACCCCCAAATTAAAATTTAAACAATAATTTGAAACGTAACGAATGACAAACCGCTTGTTATGGTGGAATGCAATCGTACTTTCAAAGAGCAAGAATCAGGTACATTAAGCTGATTAAAAAAAGAAAACAATCCTGAATTTTTTCTAATGAATTAAAAATAAACCGCTTGAATTTTGGTAAAATATAGCATTACTTGGACGTATTCACAAATAATGAGTCGTGTACTAACTTGGGAAAAACAAAATTTAATCAGCATTGAACCGCTTTCACTGACTGAAATAAACACTATTTTTTCACTGGCTCGTTATTATAAGGAGGGCATAGAATCGGGGCAACTTAAGTTTGATGCTCTAGAGGGCCGGACGGTGATCAATCTTTTTTTGGAGCCGAGTACTCGTACTCGTCTGGCGTTTGAGATCGCCTGCAAACGCTTATCGGCGGACTGCATCAGTGTGAGTGGTGGTGCAAGTAGCTTGAGCAAGGGTGAATCGCTAAAGGATACCGCACACAATATCGTAGCACTGGGTGCCGATGTGATCATTATGCGTCATTCGTCTTCGGGCTCAGCGGATTATCTTTCTAAGACAGTGGACACTCCGATCATCAATGCGGGCGATGGTTCACACGCTCATCCGACCCAAGCCTTACTCGATGCCTTTACTTTGACCGAACGTTTGGGGGATGTAAAAAATAAGAAGGTGACGATCTTAGGGGATATCTTGTTCAGTCGTGTGGCTCGCTCAAATATTCATTGTCTTTTGAAGTTAGGTGCAAAGGTGACTTTGGCGGGTCCAAATACTTTAGTGCCGAAGGAGTTTGAGGCGATGGGTGTGACGGTATCGCATAATTTAAAGGATGCCTTGGAAGATGCGGATGCGATTATGCTTCTGCGGATACAGCACGAGCGACAAACCTCGACCCACTTCCCTTCAATTGGTGAGTACACCACGAGTTTTGGTTTGAATGAGCGTCGAGCTCATTGGATCAAGCCGAATGCGATTATCATGCACCCGGGGCCGATCAATCGAGGGGTGGAAATTGACTCAAAACTAGCGGATTCAAGTAATTCAGTGATTTTAGAACAAGTGAAAAACGGAGTATTTGTTCGCATGGCGATTCTTCATCTTTGTCACGCCGCCCACACACAAACACAAATTAGCCTCCCGAAATAACTTTTAAAATTTAAGCCAAGATTATGACGCAATATACATGGATAAAAAATGGATTGGTGATCGATCCAGCGAATGACCGAGAGGCGGTTGGCGATATCTTTATCAAAGAAGGTTTGATTGTCGAAAGCTTGAGTGACTCAGAAAAGGCGGAAGCGACTCAGTTTGATGCCAAGGGTTATGTGGTGGCACCGGGCTTAGTGGATATTCATGTGCACTTTCGTGAGCCAGGACAGACGTACAAGGAAGATATTGCCAGTGGTTCAAGGGCAGCGGCAGCGGGCGGATATACCTCCGTGGTTTGTATGCCAAACACCTCTCCAGTCTGCGATAATGCGGGCACGCTTGAACGGATTAATAATAGCATTGAAAAGGAAGCGGTGATTCATGTTTACACGACAGGTTGTTTGACCTTAGGGATGAAGGGTGAAGCTCTAGCCCCGACGGGGCAATTAAAGCAAGCAGGTATCGTTGCGGTGACAGATGATGGCCTCTGTATTCAAAATAATGAGATTATGCGCCGGGCAGTGGAGTATGCGACCTTGCACAAGTTACCGATTATGGATCATTGCCAAGATGGAAGCCTCACGGAAAATGCGGTGATGCACGAGGGCGAGGTCTCACTTAAACTAGGATTGAAGGGCTGGCCGAGAGCGGCAGAAGATATTATTGTCGCACGAAATATTATTTTATCTGAACTGACAGGGGCACGAATCCATATGCAACATGTCAGCTCCTACCATTCTGTTGAGCTGCTTCGCATTGCGAAAGCGAAAGGCATCAATGTGACGGGCGAAGCGAGCCCGCACCATATTGAATTTACGGATGCTTGTATCGGAGATTATAATACTTTGTTCAAAATGAACCCTCCTCTGCGAACAGAGAAAGATCGCTTGGCTTTGATCGAAGGATTGAAGGACGGCACGCTTGATTGTATCGCTACGGATCATGCCCCCCACTCGCCTACGGAAAAAGACTGCGAATTTGATAAAGCACCTTTTGGCATTATTGGCTTGGAAAATGCCTTAGCCAGTACCTTAGAAACGCTCTATCACAGCAAGGAATTATCCCTAAAAGAAGTGGTTGCCTTAATGACGCACAAGGGTGCAGAAATCTGTGATTTGCCAGCGGGTACGTTATCGGTAGGGGCTTCGGGGGATGTTTGTATTTTTGATCCTGATCAAAAATGGACAGTGGATGCTGAAGCTTTCAAAAGTAAATCAAGAAATTGTCCTTGGAATGGCCGGACTCTACGGGGTCAGGTGAAAGCGACCTTTGTTGGTGGGAAAGAAGTCTTTCGTTTAAGATAATTATTGATGACGGAGTACGAGCCAAATTTTCTCGCTAGCGTGATTTCTTTGATGTTCTTAGGCATCATTTTCACAAGTATTCTCATTTGGGCACAAAAGGAACGACGCAATCCTCTGCACCTTGGAGAAAACCCTTCGACGCTTCCCCAATGGAATATCCCGTGGATTGATTTTCTTCTCTTTATCTTCGCTGGGTTTCTTTTTGTTTTGTTCGCACAAAACATCATGGCCGCATGTATGCCAGAGCTTCCTGAAGGAGACACGATTGAATTAACGCCTCAAATTGCCCTACTTTCGATTCTCACGCTACATGGTCCTATTTTACTGAGTTACCTATTTTTTCAAAAGTTTTATCTCAAAGACAAGGCAGTTCGATTGAACATTGTTCCAGTGAATTTCTTAGCGGATTTTAAACAAAGTTTTATTCTATTCATTCAATTTCTTCCGCTGATTTGGATAATTTCACTCCTTTGGAGTAGTGTACTTGGCTTACTTCAACACTTCTCACTGATTGAAGATTTTCCCGTACAGCCTTTGGTCGAACTGATGGCCAAAGATATTCCGATGTTGGATTTTCTCTTGATTGCCTTACTGGGTATTGCTTTTGTGCCTGTCATTGAAGAAATCATTTTTCGTGGGTGCTTGTATCGATTTCTCAAAGCACGAAATTCCATTTTGATTGCACAATTGGTCAGTGCGGCACTCTTTGCGTTGCTTCATGATAACCTTAATTCGTTTCTCCCTTTAGTTTTTATTGGATTTATTCTAGCGCGCATTTATGAGTCAACTGGCTCAATCTACAAAACCATCTTCTTCCATGCCTTATTTAATGCATCCAGTTTCACCTTTCTTGGATTGCTCAAATATTCAGAATTGCCTCTAGAAATAATTTTTCCTTAGAAGCTTATCAATGGATTGACAGGTGAAGCTCTAAAACTTAAACCAATCAGCTCATTATTTATACATTATTATGATCTTTTGGATTCAGAACCACCTAATACGCCACGGGCGTTGGATATTCATTTCACTCTTAGCAGTGATCATCATAGCCTTTGTTTTCACCATTGGAAATACACCAGGCTTGACCACTGATGATAGTAGCTATGAAGAGCGTATCATATTAGGTGTTGATGTGAATAATCAAAGAGTGATGGATGCACTCGCAAGAAATGTTGGATTAAGCTACCAGTTGAGAACACAATCAGAAATACGTAATCAGAACCAATTTCAAGGCGAGTTAGCCAATCGTATCGCACAACTCTACCTTATCGAAAAGCTGGGCCTACCGAACCCAAGTCAGGAAGAACTTAAAGCCTACATCGAGGGCTTAGCCTATTTTCAAGATGAGTCCGGTGCCTTTGATTCTGAAAAGTACAATGATTTCATCAACTTAGTGAATGTAAATCCTGACATCAGCGAAAATCAATTTATACAAACCCTAGTTGAAGATTATAAAATCGAGTCTCTGAATTCAGTGGTTGAAGGACCTGGTTTCTATACGAACCCGCAGAGTCAATTCATCTTGGACGAACGAAATACGGCTTACAATTTATACAATATAAAGATTGATCCAAATACCTTCGACCCCGAAATCGATACCAGCGAAGCAGTGATCAAGGAGTATTTTGAGACTCAACAAATTGCCTACGAAACAGATGAAAAAATAGAAGCGAGTTCCATTCTCTTCCCCTTAGTTGCAGAAATCGGCGATGTCGATACCGACACTCTCAAAGAGTATTATCTTGCGAACAAGGATACCATTGATGCCGAATATCGTGCAGGAAAAAAAGTGCTTATAGATTTAGATGCTGAAGTTTTAGACAACGAAGCCAGCGATGAGACAGAAGAAACCATCACTTTTGAAATGGTATCTGATATTACAAAAGCAAGTTGGGTGGCAAAAGAACAGAATAAAGCAGCCGAAGCCCAAGCGAGTGAATTTGTCTATACATTATATGATCAAGCAATTGAGCTAGACTCTGATGCCTTTAACGATTTGCTAGCCGCATACGCGGTCTCAGAAAAGGATGTCGAGCCCTATGCAGCGTCTGAAATCTATGGCAAAGCCTTACCTTCCAATCTTTTACAAGCAGGATTCGCCTTGAATGCCGATCGCTTTTATTCCGATCCTTATAAAACAAATGATGGCTTCGTGGTCTTGCTCTACAAAGCGACCGTTCCATCAGCAATTCCTCCTTTTGAAAGTGTTGCTGAGCAAGTCAAAACAGATTATATAGCTAGTGAAACTAGAGCTGCATTTAATGCGCATGGCGAATCAATCAAATTACAATTAGAAGCGCTAGTTGAATCAGGCGATGATTTTCAAAGTGGTGCAGAAGCTCTAGGTTTGACGGTGGAACACTACCCAGAATTCAGTTATAGTGATCGACCCGAAAATGCTAAGCCTTATGAATTTCAGGCTCTTTTCAGTCTTAAAGAAGGAGAAGTATCCAATATGACCAATTATTCCGAAACGGCGATCATCACTTACCTTGCATCCAAAGGGGTTCAAGAATACGAGGCCTCAGAAGAAGAAGTTGAGCAATTGATTTCTAGCATCAAAGGTTTCAGTAAGAATACCGGACTGAATGGATTTTATAATGAGTTGCTCTCAAGAGAAATTAACGCTCTAGAATCTGCAGAATAAAACGGAGCGATAAAAGCCAACCAAGCACGAACAAAGCGTGTAGGATACTAGCTGAGCAGTTCTTTAGCGTGGTCTAAGGCGGATTGGGAATTTCGATCACCGAGCATACGGGCGATTTCGCCTAGGCGTTGTTCATACTCTGTATGAATTGGGGTGATAGAAACTTGTGTTTCAGAGTCATCTTGCAGTTTTTCCACGATAAAATGCTGAGAGCCCAATGAAGCGACTTGTGGTAAATGAGTGACACAGAAAACTTGATGCGAATTGGCAATTCGAGCCATTTCGTTTCCAACGGTACGGCCTACTTCACCACCCACATTTGCATCGACCTCATCAAAAACCAGAACGGGGGTTTTATCGACATCGGCTAAGATGGTTTTTAGAGCCAGCATCACACGGGCAGTTTCACCACTGGACGCTATTTTATTCAGGGGTAAAAGATCCTGTCCAACATTGGGAGAAAAAAGAAAGCTACAGCTATGTTTCCCTGATTCGGTGAAGTGATCGGATTCTGAAAGGACAATTTCCAACTGAGCTTTTTTAAAGCCAAGCTGAAGTAAAAGTTCCGTTGCTTGCTTAGCTAAGGCCTTTGCCCCTTTGCATCGGTTTTTATAAAGACGCTCTGATTCTTTCGCTAATTGTTCTTCGAGCTTTTCGCATTTGAGTTCAAGCTTTTGAATCGAGCCCTCAATGTCGCTTTGCATGGCTATTTTATTTTCAAGAGCTGCTTTTTCCTCAAGCAAGCTTTCCAAACTTCCACCGTACTTGCGTTTTAATTCCTGCCATGTATTCATTTGGCTGAGGGTGTTTTCAATCATCTCTGGATCAAAGTCAAAATCACCGCTCAATGATTGTATCTCTTGACTGAGGTCATCGGCTTCTATTTGCAGACTCTTAGCACGTGCAGACAAATCCTCCATACTTGAGTCAATAGAACTCAGTTGATTCATTTGATGTGTTAAGGCATTCAAACGATCCATAAGCCCACTTTCACCTGTAACAATATCCTCACACATTTGAAGCATGGACTGCAATTCTTGGGACTGGCTCATCTTAGTGAAATTTGATTCCAATTCTGAGATCGCCGCTTCATTTAAATCTAATTGCTCCATCTTTGTAATTTCATTGCTGAGAAAACGCAGCGTATCCTCATCCAATTGTTCAGACGATTTTAGAGTTTCGATGGCTTTGCAGTCACTTCGCCATTCTTTAAAAATTGAACGATAATTTTCGAGCAGGCTTTCATTTTTAGAAAAGGCATCGAGTAATTCTAATTGGCATTGCTCTTTAAATAATTTTTGAGGTTCGCCCGGACCATGAAAATCAATCCAGTACTCGCCTAGGCTCTTTAACTGGCTCAAAGTGGCTAAACTGCCATTGATGCGAATTTTTGACATTTTAGATGCGTCTAAGCTTCGGAACAAAATCAAGCACCCTTCATCGCAAGTCGGTAAATCTAATTCCTTTAAGACGGCATCAATACCATCGCTCTCTGGGAAAAACAAACTAGCTTCTACGCTGAGGCGGTCGGAACCTTGACGAATCATTTCTTTATTGGAGCGTGCCCCAGAAAGTAGATTAAAAGCGCCCAATAATACACTCTTGCCCGCTCCTGTTTCACCAGTAACGACAGAAAAGCCTTTATCGAATTCTAAAGTCAGCGATTTTAATAAGGCGAGATTTTCAATCTTCAAGTATTGAAGCATAAGCGGCAGAAGTGATTGTATATGTACAGACCTTTTGTGTCAGAAAAATTAAGCACCAAAATACAGTCTTACTAAAGTTAACAAAGGAAAAAAAGTGGTTGCGTAGGCAAAAATAAATAAAAGAAAGGTTTTAAGAAATCCAATGTTTAAAGTTTTACTTAAGGCGATGAGTAAAATGGTGAAGCCGTAAATAAACCCGATAAAGAAAAAGGGGAAAAATTGGCTAAGGATTAAACGAGGGTCGACTAGGGTTATTGAGGCAAAAAATATCAAAAACAACACAGTCCAAGGAATTATGCCGATCCCTAATGCGGTGCGAACTTCTTTAGATTCAACTTTTGCTCCGAACCAACGTCCAAACGTTTTTAAGGCTAAAGCAAAAATATAGAAAACACCTAACCCAAGAATACCACCAATAATGACTTTTAGCGGAATGAAACCGCCCCCTGAAATTCCTTCTGCGCCTGTCTCGGGATCCACTAAGCCTGTACTCATAATAATAGGAATACTCTGCAAAGCTCCGAATAAAAAGGCGACCCGAAGTGCAAAGGTATGAGTTTTCGACTGATGAACTATTTCCTGAATCAATAAACCAGGACGATAAAAGATTTGTAAGTATTGAAACATAGTCGAAACCTGACAAAAAAATCAAAAATCCTCAAACTAAAAGCGTCTAAAATAAACTCTAAGAAAATATTTTAAAAAAAATACGATAATTGCTTGCAGGATAGTTTAAAAATTTCACGATTGCTCTAATTTATGCCAAAAAGAACTGATTTAGAAACCATTTTGATCATAGGCTCTGGGCCTATCGTAATCGGACAAGCTTGTGAATTTGATTATTCAGGAACTCAAGCTTGTAAAGCGCTCAGAGAAGAGGGCTATAAGGTGGTCTTAGTGAACAGTAATCCTGCCACAATCATGACCGACCCTGAGTACGCTGATGTGACCTACATTGAGCCTTTGACCGTTGAAGCTCTTGAGAAAATTATTCGCAAAGAAAAGCCCGACGCCCTCCTTCCAACTTTAGGGGGACAAACCGCACTCAACTTGTCCATGGAACTGAATAGCCAAGGCATTTTGAAAAAATACAATGTGGAAATGATTGGTGCGAAACCCGAGGCGATTGAAAAAGGTGAAGCTCGTGAAGTTTTCAAACAAGCGATGCTAAAAATCGGAATGGATGTGGCTCGCTCCGCTACGATTAATAATTTACCTGATGCACTCGAAGCAGCGGATAATTTAATTGGCGAATTTCCGATCATTATTCGTCCGAGTTACACGCTAGGTGGATCCGGTGGTGGTATTGCCTACAACCGTGAAGAATTTATCAGCATGGTGGAAAACGGATTAGATATTTCCCCAACACACGAAGTCTTGATCGAAGAATGTTTGCTCGGTTGGAAAGAATACGAAATGGAAATTATGCGTGATCACAAAGATCAATGCGTGGTAATTTGTTCGATTGAGAATTTTGACCCAATGGGTGTCCATACAGGGGATTCAATCACTGTTGCACCAGCGATGACACTCACTGATAAAGAATACCAGTTGATGCGTGATGCCTCGTTTGCTTGTATTCGAGAAGTCGGCGTTGAAACAGGTGGTTCAAATATACAATTTTCCGTCAATCCAGATAATGGCCGTATGGTGGTGATTGAAATGAATCCACGGGTCTCTCGAAGTTCTGCCCTCGCCTCTAAAGCAACCGGATTTCCTATTGCAAAAATTGCGGCTAAATTAGCGGTTGGATACAGCTTAGACGAATTGCAAAATGACATCACTCGTGAGACACCCGCAAGTTTCGAACCTTCGATTGATTATGTGGTGACTAAAATTCCACGCTTCACTTTTGAAAAATTCCCTGGTTCAGATAACACACTCACCTCGGCGATGAAGTCAGTCGGTGAAGCGATGGCGATTGGCCGTACCTTTAAGGAATCGATGCAAAAAGCCTTACGTTCTCTTGAGATTTCTGCAAAAGGCCTTGTTGGCCCTCCAAAATTTCAAAAGAAAATCGAAGATATGCAGAGTGTTCGGGAAGGTATTTCCAGACCGACACCTGAGCGTATCTTTTGGCTACGTCATGGTTTCTTAAATGGGCTGAGCACGGAAGATGTTTTTGATCTTTCAAAAATTGACCCATGGTTTCTTCAGCAAATGAAAGAAATTGTAGATTTGGAAATTGAGCTAGGTACTCATGATCTTTCGAGCATTTCTAAAGAGCTTTTGCTGAAAGCGAAGGAATCTGGATTTTCAGATTCACTCTTAGCGGACATATTAGGAGGCACTCTTGAAGCAGTGACTGAATTGAGAAAAAGCCACGACATCCATACACAATTTCGATTAGTCGATACCTGTGCGGGTGAGTTTGAAGCCTACACCCCTTATTACTATTCCTCCTATGGTGAAGAAAATGAGATAAAAGAAAGCGAGAAGAAGAAGATTATGATTCTTGGCGGTGGGCCTAATCGCATCGGACAAGGTATTGAATTTGATTATTGCTGTGTTCATGCCTCTTTCGCCTTGAGAGAGGTAGGTTTTGAAACGGTTATGGTGAACTCAAATCCTGAGACTGTTTCTACTGACTATGATACTTCGGACAAACTCTTCTTTGAACCTTTGACCCTTGAAGATGTTCTTGAAGTCTACAATCAAGAAGGATGCTCTGGGGCGATTGTACAATTTGGCGGACAAACTCCTCTGAACTTAGCCACACAGCTTGCAGAAAAAGGGGTGAATATCATAGGAACGTCTCCTGAGATGATTGATGCGGCTGAAGACAGAGACCAATTCCGCGCCATCTTAGAAAACTTAAATTTAAAACAACCCGATAATCGCATCGCTCATTCAATGGATGAAGCTTACCAAGCAGCCGAAGATATCGGCTTCCCTGTATTGCTGAGACCTTCATTCGTTTTAGGCGGACGAGGTATGTTTATCGTCTATAATTTGGAAGAAATGCAAGCGATTATTACGGATGTATTTAACGCCGCTCCAGGTAAGCCAGTCCTGATTGATAAGTTCTTAGAAGATGCTTATGAGTTGGATGTAGATTGTATTTCGGATCAAGAGACTACTGTGATTGGAGGTATGCTACAACACGTTGAATATGCAGGTGTGCACTCAGGTGATGCCGCTATGGTGATGCCACCACATACTCTGTCACCAGAAATTATTGAAACCGTTCGCACGGCTACCCACGCACTGGCTAAAGCACTGAAGGTCGTGGGACTGATGAATATCCAGTATGCGATCAAAGATGACGAATTATTTATTATTGAAGTGAACCCGAGAGCCTCTCGAACGGTTCCCTTTGTTTCAAAAGCAATTGGCTGTTCTTTAGCTAAACTTGCCGCACGTGTTATGGCAGGTGAGAAATTGAAAGACCTCAATTTCACTCAGGAGATTATACCACCCTACTATGCGGTTAAAGAATCCGTATTCCCTTTCAATCGTTTCCCTGGCTCGCCCATTATGCTCAGCCCAGAAATGCGCAGTACGGGTGAAGTTATGGGTATCGACGAAGACCTAGGAGTCGCCTTTGCCAAATCACAAATGGCTGCCTCTCCATCGCTCCCTGAAAGCGGAGATGTTTTCATCAGTGTAAAGGATTCAGATAAATCAAGAGCGGTGACGATAGCGAAGAAGCTGAGCGATCTTGGCTTTGGTATTATTGCGACAGCAGGAACAGGAAAGCTTTTGAAATCACACGATATCGAAGTGAAGAGTGTGTGCCGTTTAAGTGAAGGACGGCCGAACGTCATTGATTTAATCAAAAACAACCAAGTGAGTCTGATTATCAATACACCACAGGGAACTATCCCAAGACAGAATGAAAATCAAATTCGCACCGAAGCGGTGAAACACAAAGTTTGCATCATGACTACAATTTCGGCCGCAGCCGCAGCGGTTGATGGTATTGGTTCTTTGAAAGCAAAAGGATTTGAGGTGTGCTCTATTCAAGATTACAGTAAGAAAATCTAGTACTGACTGAATGAAAAAAGAAACAATCATTGCCCTACTCCATGGCCCAGACCAACCCGGTCTCGTAGCCAAAGCATCTTCTTGGATTTTTGAGAGAGGCAGTAATATTGACCACGCTGATCAACACAAAGACCCCGAAGCAAATGTCTTTTTTCAAAGAGTCGAATGGGTACCCTCTGGCGACCCTGAGCAAGAAGCCGAGGCCTTTAAAGCATTTGCCGAAAGCTCACTACAAATGAACACTCAAGTCGTATTGAATACAAAAAAGCCGAAAGTCGCTCTTTTTGTTTCAAAAATCGATCACTGTTTTCACGATATCATTTTACGCTTTCAAGCCAATGAAATGTCAGGCGAGTTAGCCTGCATTATTTCCAATCACAAGGTGTTAGAGAAAGCGGCCCAAACCTACGGTATTCCCTTTTACCATACGCCTTTTGAAAATGCAGACAAGCCGACTGTCGAAGCTGAACAAGTAAAGATATTGAAAAAGCACGCTGTCGAGCTGGTGATACTTGCCCGCTATATGCAAATCTTATCGTCTGACTTTTTAAATCAAGCAGATGTACCCGTGATTAATATCCATCACTCATTCTTGCCCGCTTTCGCAGGAGGCAAACCCTATCACCAAGCCTACGAACGAGGGGTTAAAATAATTGGTGCGACCGCACACTATGCCAATGCAGATCTCGATGAAGGCCCAATCATTTACCAAGATGTGACACAAATAAATCACAGAAATACCATTTCTGATTTGATCCGAAAAGGAAAAGACTTAGAAAAGTCGGTCTTTGCCCATGCTGTCCGCTTACATTTAAACAATAGAATACTTGTCTATAACAACAAAACTGTAGTATTTGATTAATCTTAATTTATTTATCGATTATGCACCGAGAACCCAAAAAACCTAAAAATCCACTCTTACCTGATGATGATCAAGGTAATGCCTCTAAGTCGGTTGATGCTTCACATATGGAGCTCTCTGCGGAAGAGCGTATTACCTCCTACTGGGAAAAAAATAAGTCTTCCATCATTGGAGCGATCATAATCAGTACGATCGCAATTATCGGTGTACAAGGGTATAAACTAGCCGAAGAAAAAGCTAAGTTGAAAATTCAAAATGCATACGAAGAAGCTAAACTGAATGATTCACTAGAAAGCTTTATCGAAACTCACTCTGAGACAGTGCTCGGTGGATTTGCTGCACTTGAGCTAGCGAACCGTGCTTACGAAGACAGTGAGTATTCAGTCGCTCTCGAATTGTACACTGCTGCTGAAAAAGCATTAGGCAACAGTCCTTTAAAAGATAAGGCCCGCATCGGTATTGCCTTTGCTCGTTATCAAATAGACTCAGCGGACGGACTATCTGCTTTAGAAAGTCTTTTTGCAGATACCACAATTTTAGAATCGGTGCGTGCAGAAGCAGGATATGTTTTATTAGTCGATGCCAAAAGCAAAGGCGATTCAGCAAAAGTCAAAGCCTTTGCTGAATCCATCAATGCATTGGATAATGCAGGCAGTTGGAAATTTCGCATCAGCCAATTTCTATAAACCAAAACTTTACAAAAAAGTAAAATTTCTGCCAATCGGTATCTGAATGATTGACAGATAAAAAACCATATTCAGAAACTAACCACATGAGTACATCAATTATTGACATCCGAGCACGCGAAATCATCGATTCTCGCGGAAATCCTACTGTAGAGGTAGACGTAGAACTTGAATCTGGCATCATTGGACGTGCCGCTGTTCCATCAGGAGCGAGTACTGGCGTGAATGAAGCCGTAGAATTAAGAGATGGGTCACTACCCGCTTCCAAATTCCCTAAGGGCTTCAACCATAAAACACGCTACCTAGGAAAAGGTGTTCTTAAAGCGGTACAAAATGTGGATTCCATCATTGCACCTGAGTTAGTCGGTATGGATGCATGCGATCAAGTCTCTGTGGATTCCATGATGCTCGATCTTGACGGAACTGCCACCAAGAAAAAATTAGGTGCAAATGCCATCCTTGGTGTTTCACTTGCAACAGCAAAAGCGGCCGCTGGAGCTTTAGGCTTACCACTTTATAAATACATTGGTGGTGCCAATGCTAAAGTACTTCCTGTTCCTATGATGAACATTATGAATGGCGGTGCTCACTCAGATGCTCCGATCGATATTCAAGAATTTATGATCATGCCAAAGGGAGCGGAAACTTTTCGTGAGGCCTTAAGAATGGGATGTGAAATTTTCCACGCTCTTAAAGGTGTGCTTAAAGCTAAAGGACTTTCAACTGCTGTTGGTGACGAAGGTGGATTCGCTCCTGTATTAGCTTCTAATGAAGCGGCTCTTGAAGTCATTGCCCTAGCTGTGAAAAAAGCAGGCTATAAGTTAGGTAAAGAAATCTTTATCGCATTGGATGTAGCCTCTTCTGAATTCTACAATGCTAAGACTAAAAAATATGAGTTCAAGAAATCGGATGGTTCTAAACGCAATGCTAAACAAATGGTCGAGTTTTACCAAGACCTGCAAAAGAAATATCCAATTATTTCTATCGAAGATGGTTGCGACGAGAACGACTGGGCTGGTTGGAAACTTTTAACCGATGCGATCGGTGATAAGACACAATTAGTCGGTGATGATTTGTTCGTAACCAATACTAAATTCTTGAAAAAAGGAATCGATACACAAACAGCAAATTCTATCCTCGTTAAGGTCAACCAAATCGGTACTTTGACTGAGACTTTAGAAGCGGTTGAAATGGCTAAAGAAGCAGGGTATACTTCCGTGCTTTCGCACCGTTCAGGTGAAACTGAAGATGCAACGATCGCTGATATCGCCGTGGCTACTAACTGTGGACAAATCAAGACAGGTTCACTCAGTCGTTCAGACCGTATTGCGAAATATAATCAACTCCTTCGTATTGAAGAAGAGCTTGGTGAAAACGCAATCTATGGCGGTAAGCTAAAGGTCTAAGAAAGCAGTTTAAATACTTTAACACGAAAGCCACTCTTCGCTGAGTGGCTTTTTTATTGCCTAAAGTAATTCATAAAAAAACCACCTCCTATGAAGGAGATGGCTTTTAATATTTGGGGGTAAATTATTTAAAATTAAGCGGCAGAGGCATTCAATTCTTTCGCCTTAGCGATCAATTGAAGAAATGCAGCTTCATCGTGAATAGCTAACTCAGAGAGTTGCTTACGATCCATCTCAATCCCTGCTAATTTTGAACCATGCATAAAACGGCTATAATTGATGCCATTTTCTCGGCAAATAGCGTTGATACGGATGATCCACAACTGACGGAATTCAGATTTCTTTTTACGGCGGTCACGATAAGCGTACTTACCTGCACGTTCGACTGCGTCTTTCGCATAGCGAAAAAGGCGTGATTTATTCCCGAAGTAGCCCTTGGCTTTCTTCAGTGTTTTTTTGCGACGTTTAAGAGTCGCTGGTCCATTTGTTACTCTAGGCATGTTATTGTTTCTCTTGGTTGTGTGACTGTTAGGTCGCCCATTTGCATGTTACCTAACGAATCGAGTTAATATTTCAAACGTTGTACGCTTACGCAAAAGGAAGTCCGCGAATGAGATTCGCACGCTGTCCATCAGCAACAAGCTTGCTAGCACCTGCACGGCGACGCTGCTTGACACTTTTATTACGAAGCAAATGACGGTGACCAGGTGTGCGTCGTAGGAGCTTACCTGTACCTGTCACTTTAAAACGCTTAGCGATTGATTTTTTTGTTTTTTGCATGTTGAAGAACCGAAGAAATTGCCCACCTAAAGGCGATTGGTAAAGCAAAAAATGTAAAAATTTCACTTTTTAAAGATCAAAGGAATCTTTTAGAATCTACGTTCTTTGGCAATTCGCACTTGAGATTGAGCTGCTTGGAAATTTTTAAACGCCGTTTGGCAAAAGCTCGATAGAATACATTTCTCAATCCTTGAGGCAGATATAGGAAAATTTTTGCCATTGAGATCGGCCAACAACAGTCCGAGAGTGCTTGTAGAATGGCCGTACTTTTGTGATACACTGCTTCTCCACGGACATAAATAGCCCCTTCATCCTCTTGATTATAGACGACTTTTAAATCATTAAGCAACTTGCTGGAAAATTCTGAATTAATTGAACTGAAGTACAAATCATCCGATTTAGAAAAGCGTAGAAAAAAACGAACGGCTGAAGTACAAGCACCACAGTCACCGTCATATAAAAAATAGCTTTTCATCTGAGTCATTCTAGAGTTTTAATTCACTATTGAAAGTGTATTGGTTTATGAATTGAATTATCATAGTGTGAATAACAAAAGTATAGTATTTGGCAAGCAAGCAGGGACGATTCGTAAATTGAAAGATTTCTCGAGTGCGCATCATTTGCCGGGAGAGTATAACGATACGACGAATGCTTTTGTTCAAAAAGCGGGTAAAACGGATATTGAAGATTTAGCCTGTGAAATCTTAGACATCCAAAGAAAACTGTTTAATTTAAAACGCATCGACTATTCAATGGACACGCAACATGGCCGAGTTGTTGTCGAGACGCCACAGGTGCATTTTTCTGTATCGATTGCCTTAAATCCTGAAGCACTGAAGCAGTATATCCTGACTGTTGAAGTCACTGAATTTAAGGCTGATTCGCCTGAGGAACATACCCTTCTCTTAGATAGTCTATCACCCTATTGCAGTATTCTATCAATCGAATCGGAAAATCCCATTCCGGTGGAGGAGACAATAGATGCAATTGAAGCCGTGGATGCTTTACGACCTATTTTAGACTATCCGAGTGATGCCTCTCGTTGCACGCTTAGATTTGATTCGCTCAACCTAACTATGGAAATCGACGGCCAGAATTTAGTCCTCGAACCGATTATCCCAATGGGTCTAGGTGATTTCATGAACAAAGCACAAGAGGCTCTTGATCAACTGAGTGATTCAAATACACCCTTTGCTTTCAACTTGTTTGCCTAAAGCGATGGGTCATATATGCCCCGAAGCTGACTTGAAAAAAGTAATAAGCAATGAGTGGCAACAAAACCATAGCCTGCTCACTTTCATGACTCAAGCTACTAACCGTGAGCAAAATCAGTGGCACGCCTGAACAAACCGATTTATGACTCGCAGTAAAAAAAGCGGCGATTTGAGATTCTCG
>JAQCDT010000167.1 GCA_027620575.1 Verrucomicrobiota bacterium | reverse complement strand
GGAAGCTCGCCCCCTGCCCTTTTTGCCTCAAGCAAAAGATACTTACCTAAACCACTCGAAATACCAGCACTTGCAGTATCAATTTTTTGATTTCTTGCCAGGGTTTTAAAGCGGATCCTCTTAGGGTAAGGAAGTTCTTCATCTCGGTTTAAAGACCAAGGCTGCTTAAGTTTATCGATGATCTGCGTTCTATTTTCGTTAAGGGATGTATGGTCAAGATAACTCTTACTTTCTAATGCAAATTCTAATCTGAAATACTCCAAAATATTAAAGATAACTCTTTTGCGATCTTCAGAGGATATCTGTCCAATAAAAGGAACTTTGGACCACGCTTGTTCAACATTTATGTCCTCATCAAGATTGGCGTAGTCGATCTCTAGCAAACCAGATTGCTCTAAGTTTGGAAGAACTACTCTCCAACTTCTTCTTAGATCATAAATGGCTCTATAAACGAATAGCTTTTGCAGCGTTTCTTCATAAGATTTTCTCGCCGATGGGAATGAAGGTACTTCGTTAGCATGAGCGAAATCCAAAAATCGGTCATCACTGCCCATTTCAAGTGCATCAAAAATAGCTTGCCCAAGCTTTTCGTAACTTAATTTTTGACCCTCCGCCTGCTCAACTGCTTTGTATATACCTGATCGCAGAGTTGTGACCTGCATAAAGTCGTTAAAATGACCTGCCTGCAATGCGGCATCCTGCCTATTATCAGTAAAACTTAAGAACTTTTGTTTATGTGGCTCAAAGCCGTGATCAGCAAGATGCCATAAGGTCGTGAGAGTTGTAATAGTTGTTGAAGTACTGCGACTCTCTGTTCCAAGACTCGCTAGTTTTGCTCTTTCACTTGTTTTAGCATCGAAAAATGTTCCTGAAGTAGGATCAAAAAGTAAAGGCATGGGCATATACCACCCATTAAATTCTAGTTCTTCGTCAAAAGAGAAATTTCCTTCAGAATCGTAAAAAATTTCACGCGGAACTCTGTTCTTATATTTCTTTTCAATTTCACGGCTGCCATCTTTTTTAACTTTAACCCAGGCAGTGGGCAGGTAATCTAAATCTTCAATCGGATCCCAAGTCCAATTATCATCTGACCTTGGAATCAAATATCCATCGCGGGTCTCGTTCTCATCTTCATCGACTTCGGACCGCACCTGAAATTCCCGTGGTTGAAGTTTTCCATTTTGCTCATCCAAAGATAAGCAATGAAAACATTCACCAGATTCACGACTAAATACAGTTGGGTAGAGGGGGATATTACTTTCGCTCTCAGCATATCTACCTTGATCAAGGGTGATAATTCTTTTTCCCGCAGCCTCTAAAGAAATGTAGACCGAGCCAGTTTGAGCAAAAAATTGGTGAAGTTTGTAAGGTAGAAATGTTCCGCGCGGATTTGATTTCCCAATTTCTTCATTGGCTCGCCCAAGCTCTTTCAAAAAATGTTTTAAATAATTCAAGCATTCCTCAAAGTCTGCGTTTGTCTCATGAGAGAGGTTTTCTGCAATTTCCTTTAGGCTTAATGGTTTACCGCGAATTATAAGGCCTTCTTTTTCAGCTAACGCGATCTTGTTTTCCAACCAGCTTGAAATCGGAAAATTCTTAATTTCCTCAACGGATTCTCCAGTGGTGATGCCCTTTTCAATTTCTGATCTTAATACACCGGGTTGCGGTGGAGCTGTTGCACTACCTTTATCCAAATATTCGTTAATCACCTGTGCATTATCGAATTGAACTCCAAATAAGCTTTTTGCTACTCCGGCGACCGCAGATTTTTGTTCCTCAATAGAACCCCCAGAGACCATTGTTGCTGATGTACCAATTGATATAATTTTGTTTGTACAGCGTCGTCTAAGCCTCCGAATTAACATACCTACATCTGCACCTTGTCTTCCGCGGTACGTATGAAGCTCATCAAAAACTAAAAACTCTAAGTTGCGGTAAATTGAGTCCCGTAAAGATTTTTCTTTTGTTCGAGTAAGAATCAACTCGAGCATCATGTAGTTCGTAAGCAGGATATTGGGAGGCTCCTCGAGCATCTTGGAGCGCTTTTCATCATTCTCCTGCCCAGTATATTGACCTGTTTTGATGGGGAATGGCTTCCCTGTTAAACCTTCAAAAGTTTCGGCGTACTTATTAATCTCACCAGACTGTGAGTTAATCAACGCATTCATCGGGTACACAATAATTGCCCTTATACCCTCAGCTGGATTTGATAAAATTTTATTAAAAATAGTACCAATGTAAGTAAGGGACTTTCCTGAACCTGTACCGGATGTCACAATAAAATCTTTACCGGATGCACCTAATTCAATGGCTTCCTTCTGGTGTCGGTACAGTGAATACCCATGAAAAACATTTTTTAATTCATCATGAAGCAATCCTTGCTCAACCAAATCACTTAATGATACCGATTTTTCAAATGAAGGGTTAAACTGGAATAACGGATCAGGCCAAAGCTTTCCTTCATCAAGAGTTTTTAAAACTTTCCCTCTAATTTCTTCATCTGAGATATTGATAAAGCTCTTGATGTAATTCTCGTAGTCAGAAACTACTTTTTCATGAATTGTTTGAGCGTCCATTTATGTATTAGTGGTTTTAAAAATTGATAATAAGAAAGAATTGAGACTTATAAACCAAGTGTTTCGTATCAATGAAATAATTGATACGATTCGCTTAAAATGAATTATTTTACTTTTTTGCAGATTTTATAAACAGGACTCGCGGAATTGATCTTAAATACCCTATTTTTCGATAAATTTTCGATAAGCTTTCAAAGCAGCACTACAATAACCATTCTGCAGATAGCTTTTAGGAATGCCGGGCAGATTCCATTTACTTTGGTTCCCTTTTTTACTTTCGGCGAGCGCAAGTCTATATAGAGATTCGATTCGTTCGACCGAAGAAACATTCCAGATCTTTTGGCAGTCCGCAAAGCCCATGGGGTGTGCTTTTAGCATTTCACTAAGCAGATCCAACGCCCGTACATAAGAGGACGCTTTGCCACTCCCAGGAAC
>JAQCDT010000166.1 GCA_027620575.1 Verrucomicrobiota bacterium | reverse complement strand
AAAGAGGAATGGGTAAGCGATTATCCATTGCATATTGCCAAGCTTTCTCTTGAACATCTAAACCTCGCCAATCTTCAAAAATTCCACAACTCAACACGCTCACTTCAGACAAAAAAATCGGCTTCCCATATTGAGTATAAGACTCTAAAGCCGACCATAAACTGTCTTCCGAAAAACTCTGCGTGACAGAATGCATATGTGTTTGGATTCCGATTGCTTCAAAATCCACCCCGTTATCTAAACAATATTGAATTTGTTTGTGATAGAAAGGGTCATCATGTTGATAGTGATTTAAAATATAATAGCCGTCTGGACGATATTTGCGTGCAATTTTCATAATCGCCTCAGTCACATATCCTGGCCCAGATACAAATTCATTATCAACAATCTTATTTCCCTTGTACTCCTGCCAACGTCGCATTCCCAAATCTTCATCTTTCCAAATTATTCCAGGAACTTCATTGTAAGCGTCCCATTGGTCGATTTCAGGATATTTTTGGATCAAATTCTTAACGTGTCTTTTAACATCTTTATCTATCTTACGTACGCTACGCTCAGAATCCTTGATCCAATCTGGCAAGACCTGATGCCACATTAAAGGATGTCCCTTAACCACCATTCCTTGATCTCTCGCCCATTGATAAATATCACTCGATAAAGGTGCTGATTCGTAATCCCATTGTCCTCTAATTTTTTCATGGCTTGCCCAATAAAAATTAACGGTAGCATAGTTAAACAACCGAGCAAAATACTCTTTAAACTGAGGGTACCATGCTTTTTCTGGCACACTCCAGTCCGCTGCCAAAGATCCTCCAAATAAAAATTCGTGATCCACTTGCTTCAAGCGATACTCAGCACCTTCCGGTAAAGCCTCACCATTTGGCAACTCCAAGACCACAGAAAAATCCCCTTTTCTATGTTTCTCTATACGAGCTTCTGCACCTTCCAAACTCCAAGGCGTATGTTCTTTAACGACCAGCGGATATTCACTGATATCGAAGTCTTCCCCATATAAACAAAGACATAAGAAATAACTTAAAAATAAGATATAGAAATTCGATTTTATACCCTTTAATTGCATTGAATGAACTTTATCGAGTTATTGAACCTCAAGTGTCATTTCAGCCAACACGGGTGGATTCACTCCATCGGTAACGGATAGAACAAATACATTCGTGCCACGGTCAGACTTTGTCGGTATTCCATTTAATCGACCATATTTCGCATTCGACATTTTCAACCACTCCGGCCCCGAAATTTTCGCATAAGTCAATGAATCACCTTCAACATCCTTGACTCTCCAATTCACATAAGACTGATACTCGGTTCCTACTGTGGCAACTGGTTGACGTGTTTCCTTTTGATTAAACGCTGATTTATTCCACGCCGGTGCAAAATTTTCAGGCTGTTCTAAAGCCTCTAAACTCGTACTCTCATCAAAAGCAATTTTTTCACGATGCTTCAAAAGAGCCGTAGCTAAAGCCTCTACTACTTTAGCATATTTGGGATTCGCCACTACATTGATATCCTCATTCGGATCTTTTTTATGATCATAAAGCATCTTATCTCCATTGCTCCATTCACTGTACTGAAATCTTTCTGTTCTTACTGTTTCTCCAGCATGATAACGACCATAGATAGCTTTTTTATGCGTTGTATTCGGGTCTTCCATTGTCGGAACTAAACTCTTTCCTTGTAAATGAGTCGGTAATTCTAACCCTGCGAGCTCACATAATGTCGGATAAATATCCACCATTTCAACAAGTGAATTCACCCTTTGCCCTGACCCATATCCAGGAGCGCTTATGATTAATGGTGCGTGCATGGAAGTTTCAAAAAGCGTGTGCTTACACCATAGGGTATGATCGCCTAGCTGAAACCCATGATCGCCCCATAAAATAATAATGGTGTCGTCTAGCATTTCTAAACTCTCTAATTCATCTAACAATTTTCCGATCATATCATCGGTGTAAGAAACACAGGCTAAGTATCCGTGTATTAATTTAAGAGCCATCGCATCACTGACAGGTCCCTCAGATGGGATATCATCATACATATTCCTTAATTCGCCCCATTCACTATTTGCTGATGAAGGTGCATCTTTTGGAAAGAAAGTGTAATTGCTTGGTAAGGTTAAATCCTCAGCATCATAAAGATCCCAATATTTTTTAGGAGCGACAAAGGGTAAATGTGGCTTAGAAAAACCAGCCGTAAAGAAATGCGGCTGATCAGAATCCTTGGCATCTCTCATTTGTTGAATAATTTTATCCGTCATAATCCCTGTAGGATAAGCATTATATTCAACCGGAGCTGACTCGTAAGCAGGACTCTTCCCTTGATTTTCAGGCAATTGGTACGCCTTAAAATAACCAACTCGATCAATCAAATCCCATGCTTGCTCATTGTCATTTGCATAATGATAAATTTTGCCCATAGAAAATGTTTTATAACCATTTTCCTTAAACCATTCTGGGATATCAGGAATGTTGGGTGCGCCCGTACAACTTTTACCCCACTGATTACTCGTCGGACGATCAAATCGAGTCCCGTACCAAGTGAATCTTTTTTCAGTAGGATACATACCAGCCATCAAACTTGCACGAGAGGCACCACAGACTGGAACTTGTACATATGCATTTTCATACAAGGTACCCATAGCAGCTAAACGATCGATATTTGGACTGATACTACGCTCTGCACCATAGCAATTCAATTCAGGTCGCAAATCATCAACTGCAATGAAGAGAATATGAGGCGTTTTTTGACTATCCGCAGACAATAAGCAAACGAACAAAAGAGAAAAAACAAAAGTAAAAAAAATAGATGGTTTCATAGGGTAAGGGATAATGAAAAATTAAACTTAAATAAATTTTATAAAAGCAAAGGATTATAATAGCATTTTACAGGGATTAATAAAGCTATACTAATGATAATAAAATATATAAAAATGAAACTCTGAACCTTTTAACTTTTAAAATAAAAAGTAATAAACAATAAATATATTGAATCTACTTATGCAGATATCCAAAGAACCATATGGGACCTT
>JAQCDT010000165.1 GCA_027620575.1 Verrucomicrobiota bacterium | reverse complement strand
ATGAATAATAATCCCATGAAAACTCATGATTCTTATCACAAAACATATCAGCTTCTTTATCCGTTGACATCCAACCAATAATGGTGCTCTTTTTAAAAATGAGAACAATGCTTTTTTCATACATCTGATTAGTAATCATTTAATTATTGATAATATAGTATTTTTTACCTAATAAGTTTCTTTAAAATATTGTGGGTCGGTAATAAATAGTAAGCCAAAAAGAATACCCAGCACTATAATCTGCGAAAAATGGCTTAACTTTACCAAATATACGTCAATATTTCTCCATATAATAACCCAAATCCCAATCACTAAAAAAGGATGAATTATGCCCAATAGTATATCTTTTCCTTTCATATATTTTACATGATATTTAAAAATCGTTCCTCGTTTATTGTTCTATTTATTACTCACACTCAGTAATAAATGGATTCATTATATTTAGAAATACTAAGTGAATTTGGCATTCAAGATTTCGAGAACCTCGATGGTCTTCTTATTGAGCGTGATGCATTTTTAAACGATGAAATTTATAAACGTGTAAAAACTAAGGTAGGTAATTTAAAGAATTATTTTAGTTCTTCGATGCTCACTTCCTTACAACAAAACGCAGAAGATAAGCAGAAATTTCCGCTTATCAATATTATTCGTCAATTACTTAAGGCAAAGTATTATCATATGGAGCCTATTAGAAAAGCCAATGGCTATGAAAAAAGCGGAAAAAAATTATATAAGCGTTATTTTCGCGTTAAAAAGATGACGCAGTAAATTATAACTTCATATATGGGACGGGGAATAATTCAAAGTGCGTTACTTCTAGCTGCTTCCGGGCTTGCGAAAGCTGCTTCCTCCATCGACTACCATTTGACTTATGTTGGCACTGAAACTGGTGGACCTGATTCAATGGTCTTTTCTACTGCGTTAGAAAGTTCTCCATCTGTTCTCTCTCATTACTCAAATTCTACCGAGTGTAGGTTATCTTGCTCATCAGATTCAGAATGTTTAGGCTATGTAAAGTTTAGGGATTCTGATTGCGTTTCTTTGAGAGAACTTGGGGAACCCGTAGAAACAAACCAAACTAGTTTAAGTTTTACAAAATTTACATCCTACGATGAAAGAGACAGTCACTCTATTCAAGGATTCTACTGGTATTCAAATGCGCAATATGCCCAAGGTGCAACACATACAGTTTACGTTGATCTTAATCATAATGGCGAGCATGACGCAGGTGAACCCATAAATACAACAACCAATAATAATTTTATGCTTTCAAACATACCAAGCGGAAACTATTTGGTGCGAGAGATTCAAACGGATACGTGCACTCAATTATGGCCTGGAGTCTGGGGTGACAATGAGATTGTCGCAGAGGGATCCACAGTTACCTATGTAGATAGTGTTGTGCAATATTATCACGATGGACATCCTACACAGCTAGAATTTGAAGGGGGGATTATAACCGATGCTGCCACAGAAACAAGCACGCCTGTTTCTAATGCACCATTTAGTTATATCACAGGTGATTCTGTAAACGAATTTCTCTCTTTTCATCCTGGTTACGGAATTGTAATGGCATTTTTAGATGAGGTCATCACAAACGGAGAAGGAAATGATCTTATTATTGATATATTTGGTAATTCAACAACTAATGCTCATGTGAGTATTAGTCAAAATAATATAGATTATTACCAAATAGGTATTCTTACGAATGAGGTGAACAAATTTGATTTAGGAAATGTTACTGAGCATGCTGCTTATGTCAAATTGCATTTTTTCGGAGATAATTATGAAGATGTTCGTAATGTTGTTTCGGTTTATGGAGTTAGCATAGATAGTGCTTATAGACCACCATACGCTATTCATGTGTCGGTGCCTCAAGATGATTTGATCATGTTTGTCAAAGATTGCAATTATTATTACCATTGTTATACTTACTGTGTTTACACACGTGTAACCTTTGATACCATTGATTCCTGTATGGTTGGATGCGATTTGTGGGAAGCTGCTGGAACGTGCGATTGTGTTAACTACAATGAAACTGGAGTAGATGTTCCTTTCTATGGAGAGATTTTTAATCCTGATCAGTGTATGGATGGTTGTGAATATAAGATCCAACATGAAGTTTATCCAGATTATAGATTAAAAATGAATGCCTCTGGTCGTCCTAATCGCATTACTAGTTCTGTGAACTGTGATGAATACGACGTTTCTGGGCTTTCGCCCAATGGATGCATCATGGATGCGATTGATAGTTGTTCGCGACAACCTTCATGTGAAGCGGTGTCACTAGATAATCATGTTCACGGTTATTTATACGATGATTTTCATTATGTTGACGAAGAAAACAGTTACATTCTTGTTAAAAATTCAGATGATCGTAACAGATCTTTAGTAAGATTTACTACCCCTACCACCACTCCTACCACTTCGCCAACCAGCACGCCAACTAGCACACAGACAACTTCGCAAACTACAAGCCAAACCACAAGCCAGACTACTTCGCCAACCACGAGCCAGACTACTTCGCCAACCACGAGCCAGACTACTTCGATTGTATTAGAAGAAAGTGGAAATACAGAGGTGCGTGACGGATTATTAATCACTCTAGCTGTGTTACTTGCAATTTGTTTGGCTGCACTTATCTTGTATAAAAGAAGAAAAGGCGAAGCGAAAAAACGTCAGCAAGCGGCTAACAATGCAAACGGCATCGCCGAACTTGCTCCCGATCATCAGCCATATTCCAACCCTGTCTATGATACCAGTTTAGGGAGAGAATCAGTTTCTCCACAACATAATACTTTCCTAGGAAATGGTAATAGATCACCAACCTATTTAGATGTCATGCCCGATTACGTTGAGGAAGTGGTTCCTCAATCCCCCAGGTCAGGATATATGGACGTAACATCAACGATAGAAATGGAGACCAACGTTTAATTAAATTACATTTAATAGATAAACAATATAAATATTTCATTATTTAAATCGTTATTATTTAGAATGTCGTGGGTTCAGAACTTAGGACGATTCAGTAGATATAGAGCGACCAATTATGTTGCCAGGTCGGTCAAAGATATCTGTAAAAAGACACTTAAAT
>JAQCDT010000164.1 GCA_027620575.1 Verrucomicrobiota bacterium | reverse complement strand
CATTTCAGAAAACGAATCTATTGTTGAAATAGGACCTGGGCTTGGAACTTTATCCAAAGCGATTCTTTCAACAGGTGCCCAACTGTACGCTGTTGAAAAAGATTTAACTTTATCTAATTACCTCAGAGACACGCTTTCAAAAGAGTCCAACAAATTTCATTTAATAAACGAAGATTGTTTAAAAAAACCATTAGGCGTGTTGTTGGATGCAAAGCAAACTAGTGATTTTAAAATTGTGGCGAATCTTCCGTATGCAGTTGCTACGCCATGGCTTGAAGCAGTGCTCTCTACCGCTCTTCCTACTCGCATGGTGCTCATGTTACAAAAAGAAGCAGCTGATCGCTATAATGCTCAACCAAAAACAAAAAACTTTGGGGCAATTTCTATTTTTCTTCAATCCGCTTATGATGTCCATTCGACTCATACGGTATCTGCCTCCTGTTTTCACCCAAAACCTAAAGTTGATTCTACCTTAATTCGTCTTGATTTAAAACAAAACCCAATTTGCTTTTCAAAAGAAACTAAAGCTTTGATACGGACTATTTTTACACAAAGACGAAAGCAAATTTCTTCACTTTGCAAAAAAAGTGAGAGTGAAGTATTGAAGCACTGGTTAGAAACTCTATTTTCCGAAGGTTATGCACAGAGTGTACGAGCCGAAGAAATTGACCTTCCCTCTTGGCAATCATTAGGCTATGAAAAAACGAATGAACATTAATCCCTTACAGTGGAGTCTACATTGGCAAATTCTTTTTTCTCTGACATTAGCAGCGATTATAGCGCTTATCATTCTACCTTTAGGTGATCTCGCTTCAGCAAAGTTTGTCTTACAAACTGCACAATTTTTTGGCGATCTCTTTATGAATGCATTGAAGATGATGATTATTCCATTAATTGTTACTTCGATGGTGTCGGGGATGTTACAGCTCGGCACATCAACAGGAATCGGATCCATCAGCTTAAAAACCATTCTTTATTATACCTTAAGCGGGCTACTCGCAGTTCTGCTGGGCATCTTTCTCGTAAATTTAATTCAACCAGGTGATGTTGATCGTTCGGTCGCACAAGCTCTATTAGGTGAAGCCTCACAAGTCACAGTTTCCTCTGGATTGATTGATGCAGTGGAAGGAAAAGACCAAAGTGATCTCATCGATATCTTCAAACGGATGCTTCCCACTAATATCTTTAAGGCTGCCAGCGATAATGGACAATTATTAGGGGTCATTCTATTTTCGATATTGTTTGGTTTCTTTGCTGGACGTTTACCTGATAATTTACAATCCGTTCAAAAACAATTTTGGGAAAGCTTCCAAGCAGTGATTTTAAAATTAACTGAATGGATCATTGGTTTTGCTCCGATTGGCGTATTCGGATTAGTGCTTCCTGTGCTCTATAATGCCCCTATAGGTGATCTCATTCATACCTTATCCGCCTTCTTTTTAACTGTATTTCTAGGACTTTTGATACATCTGGTAATTGTCTTAAGTATCTTGATAAAATTATTTACTCAAGTAAACCCCTTCACTCACTTGAAGGCAATGTTGCCTGTCCTATTAACCGCATTTTCAACAGCAAGTTCATCAGCAACACTTCCGCTGACAATGGATGTGGTCAAAGAAAAAGCAAACGTTTCAAATAGAACCAGTGCGTTCACACTCCCACTTGGGGCCACAATCAATATGGATGGTACTGCACTATACGAATGCATTGTAGTTTTATTTATTTCTCAACTCTACGCCTCTATTGGCGGTGTGGATTTAACCATTGCCCAACAATGCTTGGTCGTTTTTCTAGCCTTAACCACGAGTATAGGTGTTGCAGGAATCCCCTCGGCAAGTCTTGTTGCAATATCAATCATCTTGCCCGCAGTAGGACTTCCTGTAGAAGCTATTGGAGTGATCTGGGTGACCGATCGTATTTTAGATATGTGCAGAACTTCAGTTAATGTATACAGCGATACAGTCGCCGCCATTATTATTGATAATTCTGAAGGGGGCTCTCCTTATTCTTTAGAGCTGGAAAAGACTGAACCTACTGCTTGAAAAGCTCTGCTTTAGGCCCTTGGTAATCTTGCTTTTGGTTTTCAACAATCACATTGGAACGTATCCCACCACGACCACGCCAAAGCGTCTCCAAACGAGCCCATTTTGGCTGAGTCACAGAAAACAAATCCTCAAATATTTTGTTTGAAGCTGCTTCAAAGAAAATTCCTTTATTACGATATTCATGCAAATATAATTTCATTGCTTTCAATTCCACGCAAACTTGATCGGGTACATACGTAAAGACTACTGTTGCATAATCAGGATGCCCTGTCATCGGACAAGTCGATGTGAACTCTTCTTGTATATGCTGAATTATATAATTCTGATTAGGGTTTGGATTTGGAAATGTTTCGATGTCCATAGTTCAAATTTGCAGTGCGTGATTTAATTATCATTAAGTGATAGATCATAAATGGCATATCCCGCTAAAAGATTACAGAATAAAGTCTGCTTTTTCTTCCAATCGCCAGAATAGCATATACGTGCTTCTATCTTTATATTTTTTTCCGCGCAAAAACTTTCAAATTCACGGATAGAAAATGAATTGGATGGGAGGGTTTTGTACCAAGGATTGGGAAAAACATCATTAATCGTTCTAGACCCTTTAAAGAGTGCATTCAAACGATTCACCCAAAATCCATTATTGATAAAACCAACCGTCACTCGTTTTCCAACCCGCAAACTCTTACTGATTATGAAATCTGGCTCGTCTAGTTGATCTATGGTGCGACTCAGAATTACATGATCAAAACTGTGATCATCAAATTGATTTAGAAACGATTTAATATCTCCCTGATAAGCACTCACGCCTCGCTTGATACAACTTAATATCTTTTGAAAATCTATATCGACTCCAATTCCATATACTTGATTTTTTTGTTTTAGATATTCAAGTAATACTCCACGCCCACATCCTAAATCAAGCACACGCTCACCCTTACCCACCCAATGGGCAATCGCATGAAAATCAACTTGGCGTTTATTTTTAGTCGGGTTCATTAATTTAAGAATTTAAATAAGTTTCTATGAGTTGATACAGGTCTTGAGATT
>JAQCDT010000163.1 GCA_027620575.1 Verrucomicrobiota bacterium | reverse complement strand
ATCAAAAAGATAGAGCCCGTTATTTTTTAATTTTAATTTTTCTGAAGAAGATAAAGTGATTGGGGGTTTTTCATCTCGTTTTAATACTTCATTTTTCTTTTCGACATAAATATCGGTAATACGATCAAAATTAGCATCATCCTTGTTATACTCGAGGGTTTTAGGGGCTTCAAAAACAGGGTAGTGGTTTTCGCCAAAAGGAAGCTCAATATCGCACATTTCAGCCACTGCAGTCGTATTAGTGATTGATTCAGGACACTCTTTGAAAATTAATTCCATTTCTTCTCTCGATTTTAAGAAAAACTGCTGTGCATCATAACGCATGCGTTTTTCATCATTTAATTTTGCCCCTGTTTGTATGCACAGTAACGAGTCGTGTGGCATCCAGTCTGTTTCATTCACATAGTGTACATCATTGGTGGCTACAATTTTTAAGCCAAATTCTGAAGCTAAACGAATGAGGTCTGGGATGATTTTTTTCTGATCACTTAAGCCGTGATCCATGAGTTCAATGATGAAATTTTCTTTGCCGAAGATATCAATGAATTTAGCCGTGGCCTCACGAGCGGATTCATAATTATTTTCCGATAATAATCTGGGAATGACGGCAGCTAAACATCCAGAAAAACCGATTAAATCCTCACTATATTTTGCTAAAGTATCAAGATCAGTGCGGGGTTTTTTGTAAAAGCCTTCGGTATGTGCCTTAGAAATGATTTTGCACAAGTTCTGATAACCTTTGAAGCTTTTGGCTAAGAGGCCCATGTGGTAAGCTTTCTGAATAGATCTTGCTTCATTGTCCTTACCTAATTGGTTTTCATAAACTAAATAAATTTCACATCCTAATAAGGGTTTAATCCCATGGCTTTTAGCTTTCTTAAAAAAAGAGGTTAATCCATAAAGAACCCCATGATCAGTAATTGAAAGAGCCTTCATCCCTAACTCTTCAGCACGTTCGCATAGCCGGTCTATTTTCGCACAACCATCTAGTAAACTATGATCAGTATGAACATGCAGGTGTACGAATTCTTTGTCTTTGGACGGCATTACTATTGAGTCAATTAGTTGAATTTTAGTGGTTCTTTATAGTCTAATTCTTCAAAAATTTCTTTTAAGTTTAGAGCTTGAGTTTTTAATTTATTTTTTAATGGATGGAGTTCCATGCAAAAATTGCTTATGGTTGAATCATCATTCAGTTTAACCAATTCGTCATGATTTTCTATATTGGCTCGTTTGAGAATGAGTTTAGCCAGTTCATATTCGTTGATTGTTTCACTCCCAGCCCAATGAAAAATCCCGTGAAGGTCGTTTCGTTCGCAAAGTTCTAAGATCACGTCAGCAATATTTGTCGAGCTTGTTGGTTGAAATTGCTTAGTATTCGTTAATTCAATGACTTGCTTCGCCTGCGCAGACTGTATGATTTTTTGATTAAAGCTTTTTTGTTTAGATTTGGAGTCAGAAGACAATATTTCAGGAATCCTTAATATTAAAGGATTTGAGTTACTGTTTTTAAGAATTTCTTTTTCGCCTAATAACTTGGTTTGTCCATAAAAAGTTTGCGGGTTTGGTGTGTCTGTAGAGCGATAGAAATCAGATTTTGTGCCATCAAAAATAGCATTGCTTGAAATATGGATGAATCGTGTTCCAAGATGGTGTGTTAATTGAGATAGAAATTTGGGTAAATGAGTGTTAAAGCCAGCCATTTCTTCTTCATCGATGACTTCTTCTGAACAATTGATCAGCACTTCAGGCCATTCTTGAAAGATGAGTTCTTGGAGTTTTGACTCATTACTTAAATCACATTCTATGATTTTACCTGATTGGGTATCATTATAACTTGGATCACTGTAAGGGTCAGACATGGCAATTACGTCGAGACCTCTTTTTGATGATGCTTTTAAAAAAGACTGCCCGATAGGACTTGATATGCCGATGAGTAGGGTTTTCATTTTAAGATATCTAGAATTGCAATTATTAAGCTTATTTCAAATATATTCCATTATGAATTATACCGATCTAGCAAATCCAGGAGTTTTTGATCAGCCTATGTATATTCCTGGCAAACCTTTAAATGCTGTCGCTAAGGAATATGGATTGGATATAGATTCTATCGATAAATTAGCTTCAAATGAAAATCCTTTTGGACCATCGCCTAATGCAATAAATGCATTGTCTGGCGCCCTTGATTCTCTTCATTTATATCCTGATGGAAGTTGCACTGAGTTGAAAGAGGTCATTGCCGATAAACTTTCTTTAACTTCTGAAAACATTATTATTGGAAATGGATCCAATGAAATTATCGAGCTTCTCGGCCATGTCTTTTTAAGACCTGGTTTGGATGTCGTTGTTGGCTCTTATTCTTTCATTGTGTATCGTTTAGTTGCCCGTTTGTTTGGTGCTAATGTTATCGATGTGCCTATGGATGACTTTAAGCATGACTTAAAGGCAATGCATAAAGCAATCACCCCGAATACTCGTTTAGTTTTCGTGGCTAGTCCAAACAATCCAACGGGGATGGCTAATCATTCATCGGAAATTATTGAATTCATTGAATCTATGCCATCGCATGTTATTCTTTGTTTTGATGAGGCTTATGCTGAATATCTTGAAAATTTGCCGAATCTTGTTCCGTTTATACTAGAGGGTAAAAATATTATCTGTTTACGCACTTTTTCAAAAATTTTCGGACTTGGAGGACTCCGAATTGGCTATGGATACGGTGATTCAGATTTAATCGCTTTATTGAATCGTGTGAGACAGCCTTTCAATGTTAATAGTTTGGCTCAAGTAGCAGCCATCGCAGCATTAGGGGATTCCAATTTTTTAAACCAGTGTAAACAGGCAAATGATTTAGGTCGAAAGCAGTTGATTGAAGGCTTGCAGCGACTTGGCTTTAAAGTTTATGGGGGTTCGGCTAATTTTGTTTTTGTCCAAGTAGGTAAAGGTCAAGAGCTTTTCCAAAAGCTTCAAGCTAAAGGAATCATCATCCGACCATTAGATAGTTATGGGCTTCCGGAATATGTTAGGATTACAATTGGTACAGAATCCCAAAATATACGATTATTGACCATTCTTGAGGTTGTGATGTAATTTAAACCAC
>JAQCDT010000162.1 GCA_027620575.1 Verrucomicrobiota bacterium | reverse complement strand
CTCTATAAATAGATATTGGGATTGGCAATAATTGGCTAGAAGCACATTAATTAAACGATGACACTTGAAGAAAAAAGAAACTTTGCCTGGGTGGGCGATGCCGTACTGGCCTTGTTTGCTCGACGTTGGATTTTACAACAAACTAATATTTCTAGTAAAGAGCGAGCCGATGTATTTCAGGCAATGACTTCAAATGATTTTTTATCCCATTTCGGAGAGCCGACACACATTGAATGCGAAATCGGAATGCTCTTTGAAAATGAAGGTTTGGCTCAAGCAAACCATTATATTGAAACACATTTGTTGCCTAGTTTTATCAAAAAACAAAGGCAGAATAAGCAGCCTGGACGCTATAGCAGAAAAAAATCTAGTAAGTAGAAAACTGCGTCCATTCTTGTATGCGATAAAAGATTAGGCGAACATACTGCATCCACTTGGGATTTTTCAGTGCTTTGTACTCAAAACTTTCCTCAAACCCCAAAGTATTGTCCCAAATACTTTCAAAATATAGGTCGAACTCATTATTAACTGCAATCACATCATTAAATAATACATTGGCCTCTAAGTTGTAGTTATTAATACATCTGTGGGTGAAATTAGACGAACCTAGGAAAAGAATATCCCTTTGATCGTCATACATGCGTAAAGCTTTGGTGTGAAACTGCCCTTCCGTTTTTTCAGTAGCCCAATGGATCTCAATCGAATCGACTTCATCCATTTGCATTAATTCGTCAGCGACACTTCGATTAGGCACTCCCATCTTCTTAAAGCCAAAAGCATTTTTATTTTGATCCAGCAATAAGCGAATTTTTGCACCTTTTTTGGCTGCGGATTTTATCGCTTTAATTATTTTGCGATCGGACAAATAAAACATAGCAATATCTAACTCCGTACCTTTATCCGCATCCTTCAATAAATCCAATATCACTTGGTTTGTCGCACCTTCACTGATAAAACGAACACCCGTCTTACGACTGGTATATTGATTAAAATGATCTTGAGGAAGCACAACCTGATCCAACCGCCTAAACACATCGTCTAAGGCAAACCGTTTCCCTAAAAGATTTTCGGGCTTAAGGGCAGACCATTCGGCAATCGCAATCTCTGAACGAGCCGCATAATCGGCAACTGGCCCCGAAACCGACACAGATAAATTAGAGTTGAATGAACTTGCATCGGAAGGATTGAAACTACCAATAATCATTTTTGATGGACTATTTTTATAGCCGGCAATCAATACTTTACGGTGATTGGCTTTTAAATGTAAGGCTTTAAAAAACTGAGAAAAGGATAAGCGCTCCGCTTTCGCTTCAACTAGATTTGGGAAAATTCTAAATCGATTGTTGTTGGGATTCAGGTCATAAAATTTAGACCAAAAGCGCACTTGTTTTGAATAAATTTTATTAGAGTCAGGTAATTGATATAAATCTGTATAAACTACAGGAATTCCTAAATCTTCAAATGGTTGAAAAAATTCTGGGTTCGTATCGCCATAGAGACGATTAATTGGATCGGTAATGACTAAAATAGGCATCTCGGGATTTGCTTTACGCTTTTGGATAATTGCCTCAGCTAACTTACTCCCTAAAGGTATTAACTCCTGCCCATTATTTTTGGCAAAGCGTCCTTGCCAATCATTCCACAAAAAGAAATCTACTATGAGAAATGTTTCTGCAGTCCTAATCTCTCGAATGATCGAGTCTAAAATCTCATGATCCAGAAGATTTTCCTCCATGGCTTCATCTCGATAAGTTCGATCTATGAGCAAATCCACATCACTATAACTGAAATAAGGACTTAACAAATTACAGCCCTCAGGCATAGGTAACTTTGGTATAACAATATAGGGAAGGACAGCAATTCCAAAGGCAGCACCACTCAATAGCTTGAAGAAAAATCGCATAAGTATAGGATAAAACTTTAAAATCAAATTTAAAGATTAAACTAAACTAAATTAAGAGAATTTTTTAAATAAAATAACTGCGTTATGCCCACCAAATCCTGAATTATTACAAATCGCCACATCCACGTTGGCTTCACGCATTTGATTTGGAACATAATCCAAATCACAATCTGGATCAGGCTCAATTAAATTAATTGTTGGCGGTACTTTACCTTCTTGAATCACTTTCGCACAAATCGCAGACTCAATACCTCCAGCAGCTCCAAGCAAGTGCCCAGTCATTGATTTTGTTGAGCTGATTAAAATATCTTTAGCATGCTCACCATAGGCTTCTTTAATAGCCGCAGTCTCAAATTTATCATTGTATGGAGTCGATGTTCCATGGGCATTGATGTAATCGATTGATTCAGTGCTGAGACCCGCTTTTTCGACAACTGCTTTCAAGGATTTTCCTAATGCCTTACCCTCTGGATCTGGAGAGGTAATATGGAATGCATCACAGCTGGCATCATAAGCCCCAATTTCACAATAAATTTTTGCACCTCTTGCTTGTGCATGCTCTAAGGTTTCTAAAATTAAAACTCCGGCACCCTCACCCATGACAAAACCATCACGACCCATTTCAAATGGACGACTGGCTAATTCAGGAGTGTCGTTGTACTTCGTGCTCATTGCTTTCATAGAGCAGAAACCCGCATAGCCTAATTGGCACACCGCTGCTTCGCTACCACCCGCAATCATAACATCTGCATTGCCATTGCGAATTGCATAAAAAGCTTCACCGATCGAATGTGTTGCAGATGAGCAGGCACTGACAATGCCAAAATTTGGACCTTTGGCACCGAGTTCAATGGCTACTACGCCACTGGCAATATTGCCAATTAATGAAGGTATCATAAAGGGCGAAACCTTGCGTGGACCTCTTTCAATAAGACGGGCTGTCTGATCGTGAATCGTTTGCAATCCACCAATACCTGAACCAATGTAAATTCCAAAACGCTCAGCATCAAGTGCCTCTAAATCGATGCCTGAATCTTGAACGGCAAGTCGAGAACTCGCTACAGCGAAATGCGTAAAACGATCATTTCTGCGAGCCTCTTTAACATCCATAAAATCGGAGACCTCAAAATCTAAGACCTCAGCCCCCACCTTCGACGTCAATTCAGTAACATCGAAAGACTCAATCTTACGAATCCCAC
>JAQCDT010000161.1 GCA_027620575.1 Verrucomicrobiota bacterium | reverse complement strand
ATCGACTTTTTGGTGTCTAAGAATGAATACGATCTGTCAGCTAAAATACTATCAGACCATAATTATAAACCTGTCTCTGATTTAGACTTTCTTTATCCTCAATATAGGCACCATCCTAGACTAATTAATGATGACTACATTGCTGCTGTCGAAATCCATAAAGATATGATTATTGAAAAATATGCATCAGAATTTAATTATGAAGCCATTAAAAATCGTATAATCCTGAATAATGGTTTTTCTGTTTTGAGTTATGATGATCAAAAAACATTATCAATTGTTTCCAATCAGATTAACGAATATGGATTTGATTACAAGACTATCGGTTTAAAAAATGCATATGATTTTCTTTTACTTAATAGCAAAGAGCTTGGAACGGATTTCACTTCGCGTTTTAATAAACTAAAAACACCAATCTTATGCTTTTTAGCATCAGTAAATTATATGTTTGGTGGTGTTGGTATTGATGTACATAACAACAAAAAAGTAAAAAGTCATCTCAAACAATTTAAAAGTCTTCTACATAGTTCCCACAAAAGAAAAATTTATTCAAGAATCATAGGGATTAAGCTTTTTTTAGTCAAGAGGTTAAAAGTGATTTCAAAATCCTTTGTCAATAAAGAGTATAGGGTTTGGCTATTTAAAAGAATCTCCGATAGACGATGGCAAAGAGAAAAATTGGTTCAATTAAAGCTAAAAAAGCCAATAAATAACTAGCATAATATCTACCAAATCGCTTTTTTTAAAGAAATTTTGTAATATTATTCAAATTAACTTAAAAATTACGATTTGTTAATTTAAAATAAATCCAATTTACATTAGTAGATCTTATTTTTACAAAAATATTAGTCATGAAGAACATTTTTTTTACTGCAATTCTATTTTTTAATCTTATTCCTTTTGTAGGATTTGGACAAGGAACAGAGACTTTTTCGAGTGTACCAACATCAAATAGCATAAATTACATAACTCGAAATTGGACTGGTGATGATGGATCTACATGGGAAGCTACCAACTCTAGAACAAATAGTGCAACTTTTGTTGCATCAGGTCAAGGTATTGGTCTAAATGATGATGCTGCAAGTACCTATGTAGAATCAGGTGCAATTTCAGGAGGTATTGGTAATATTACTCTTACTGTAAAGCAGATTTTTTCTGGAAGTGGTAGTGGTAGTGTTACCGTTTATATAAACGGCTCAACTGTTGGAACTGTTCCTTATGATAATTCTGAAACAGGGATTACCTCATCAATTACAGGAATTAATCAAGCGGGTGATTTCACAATTCGTGTATCAAATGACTTAGGTGGAAGCAGTGGAGGAGGTAACGACAGAGTTGCTGTAGATAATATTACTTGGACAGCATACACATCTTCACAACCTACAGTATCTTTTGACTCCTCGTCAAGTTCGGAAACAGAATCGGATTCAGATGTAATTACATCAGGAATTTCCGTAACAATGACAAATTATGATGCAGCAAACGTGACCATTACTCCTACTGTTAATGGTGCAAGTACAGCAGAAGCAGGAGACTATACCATAGACTTAACTCCATTAGTTTTTGATGCAAATGAAACCTTGAATATTCCACTAACTATAAAGGATGATGCAGATTTTAATGATGAAACACTAATTGTAGATTTTACGGTCACTTCTGGCACAGCAGATTTAGGCACAAGTCAACACACTGTAACCATCAACGATGATGAGGTTCCATTATTAATTATCAATGAGGTTGCGGACCCGATTGATGATTCTGGTAGATTTGTGGAAATTTTTAATACAGGTGACATATCGCTTGATTTATCATCATTACAAGTCTATTTTGTTAAATCTGTTAATTCTGGTCCATCTTACTCACAAATAGCGCTTTCGGGGACTATAGAACCTAACCAGGTAATGGTAATTGCAAATTCTACCGACATGAATGCCGATTATGGGTTTAGTCCAGATATAAGTTACAGTGCTGCTGATGGGAATGGAGATGATGCATATGCACTTTATTTTGGTGGCGATAGATCGTCAGGTAGTTTACTTGATGCATATGGTGTTCAAGGCGTTGACGGTTCAGGAGAAGCCTGGGAATATGAAAACTCACGTGCAATAAGAAACAATCCATTAACAGCTGTCCCAAATGCAACATGGACTTCAGGTGAGTGGACAATCTCTTCGGCTGATTTAGCTGATACCACACCTGGTTCTTTAGAAAATGAATTCAGATACGATGGAGATTGGAAGCCAAGAGATGTTTATGCAAATTCATCAACTAGCGACGATGTATATATTTCTTCTTCAGTTTCATTATCAGGTGACCTCTCTGTTAATGATTTTGAACTTGAGAGTGATACAACCCTTACCATTGAACCGTCAGGTTCATTGACTGTAAGTACACTTGAAAACAACGGCACAATTGTGATGCAATCCTCTTCATCCACATCAGCAGCATTAAAAGCGACAAGTATATCAGGTTCTGGGACATACAAGTACCAAAAATATGTAGCAGGTAGCACAACAAATGATTTAATTACAGCGCCATTTTCGGGAGAGACTTTTTCAAATTTAGTGGGCAATAATTCAGGGGTATTAGTACAAAACACTTCACCTGCAACAGAGTATTTGTTTGGTCCATTTGACAATGATGATACCGGAGCGTATTTGACTTATGATTATACGACCAATGCTTCAACACTACTTTCTGCTGGTCAGGGTTATAGAGCTGGAACGGCTAGTGGAGCCACATTGGAGTTTACAGGGACTTTTGAAACTACAGATCAGACTGTAGCAATCAATGTGGGATCACATGAAACTTATGGCAAGTGGAACTTAGTTGGTAATCCCTTCCCCAGTTATTTGGATTTAGCTGGATTTATTTCAGACAATTCAGCCATAATAGAAGATGTGAACAATGCAGTTTATGCCTATGATGGAGATGATAGCGATGGATCAAATTTCACGATTTATCATTCAAGTAACTCTTCGGGGGTAACCATAGCACCAGGGCAGGCCTTTTTTGTCGCTTCATCGTCTGGTGGGGGTAACTTAAGCTTTAATACCAGCCGTCAAACTGTAACGGGTGGCGATGATTTTCTGCCACGTCAAGCTCA
>JAQCDT010000160.1 GCA_027620575.1 Verrucomicrobiota bacterium | reverse complement strand
GTTTGTTGTTTGAGGACTTCGGGAACGACCGCACCCGTGAGTTCGTCGATGCGGTGGAAGAAGTGGCTGCCCGCTACGGAACCATGGGCGGATTTTGGGCAGCTCAGGGAATCGATCATTCCTGGCGGATGCGCCGGGAAATGCGCACCCCCCGCTACACTACAAACTGGACGGAGGTACCTGAAGTTCGTTAAAGAATTTGAAATATTAAATGGCGGTCCAAGATTGATTGGCCCATGAATACAATTGGTTGTCTTGAAGATAAATCCATGAATCTTTACTATGTTGAAATAAATAAGGAAAGATATTCTTGGATGTAAAGAGCCAGCCATGCTTAGAAGAATAAAACCATAGTGAAGTTAAGTTATCACCATGTCTGTAAAGCCAACTAAGTTTTAGATGGTAGATCCAATTTGAATTTATTTCAAAAAACTGACCAAACCAGGAAAAGGATTTCCAATTGTTTTCAATATTTGATGAACTAGACCACGAATTCGAGTTATCCGTTGCAGAGAAATTAGCAACAATACTCATATCCTGATTAATCGTAACTGAGACAGGATTGCTAGAACCTGACGCATCACCAGACCAATGGCTGAATACATAACCGTCTGCAGATTCGGCGGATAGAGATGCGGTTGACCCTTCCTCATAAGAACCAGTACCGGAAACAGAGCCAGCACCAGTGGGGGATACACTACTTGAAAGAGTATAGAATAGAGGAGCTTCAGTTTCAATTTCCCAGGCATCTGCGAGTTTGATGGCTTCATAGGCGTTAACAATGCCACCGGATGCCACTTTGTCGGCTAATCCGTCTACCTTGGTTACTGATTGAAGAATAATTTTTCGAACATCTTGTGTTGAAAGTTCGGGTCTATGAGACAAAAGCATAGCTGCGACTCCACTTACAATTGGAGTTGCAAACGATGTACCCACATTCCACTGGTATTCAGTTCCGGTATAAATAAATGACGGCGATTTCCCAAAAATTGAAAAGTCGCTTATATAAACTCCATCCCCTTGGTAAATACCGTCACTTTTTAACCTAAATCGAATTTTAACACTTGATTGACCTTGAAATCGATATAGGGGAAATGTGTATTTTTGACCTGGGTAAAGGGTAGTCCCATAACGAGGTAACCCAATCGGAATCCATGAAATCCCGTTATCAATAGATGCTTCGAAAATTAGAAGATCGTACGATCCAAGTAGCCAATTATAAGGTAAATCATGAAAGATGTTTACAGATAAAAATGGAGCATTGATTAGGGAAAGATCGAAGGCAGGACTAGAAAGAAATGTGTCGGTGTAAGCAGTATAATAAAGATTGTTCCCATAAGCATCGTAAGCACTGTCAGTTACCCAGTTTACTCCGTATATATCTTGATAGTAACCCCAAATGTAAGGGCTATAATTAGTCAAAGAGTTAGAACCTGAAGTCCATTGATTACTGTAAGAGTTAAAAGATTCAGTAAAAAAAGGAATCGTCCCTTGTTGGATGTCGAGACCAAAGATGTCAGTGCCAGGTGCTGCAAGATCAACTGAATTCAGTCCCCAACTTGATGAAGGGTGTAGCTCTAATTGCTGATTTGAATTAGCTACCGTAAGCGTAACATTCCCATCATAAGAAACTGGATAGTCCGGAAATAAATCCGTGTCATATCCGAATCCTGGTTCACCATAATTTTTACCATTATCAGCGGCTAGAATTAAAAGGATATCGTAATCTTTCTCTAGGGTAAATAGAATCTCTTGAATATCTGCTTCGAAAGTATTGTAAGAGATAAAGCCTGCACTAAAGTTAATAATTTTTGCACCTGCGGTGATAGCGTAATCAAAAGCAAATTTTATTTGTTCGTCAGTTGTTCCTCCAGCGACGACTTTGAGGGGAATTATGTAGGAGTCAGGTGCAATCCCTACTATCCCTAAACCGTTCGAACTTTCGGCAGCTATTATTCCAGAAACCATGGTGCCATGACCATCGTTATCCTCAGCAATGTTATCCCAGTTTATAAAATCCCACCCATGTTTATCATCAATTAGTCCTAGACCATCATCATCAAAGCCATTTATTCCGTTAATCTCTGCAATCATACCTCCACGATTTTCAAGATTAGCCAGATCAGGGTGAGCAAATGAAATTCCGGAATCTATTACGGCAACTGAAACATTTTCCTTTGGAGAGTAAATCTCCATAGCATCTAGCCAATCAATGCTTGAAGGATGTTCATTAATGTACCACTGATTAATAAATCCGGGTTCACCACTAAAGTCGATCGATGATCTAGGTTGAATGACTTGGATCTTGTTGAGGCTTGAAAATTGGACAATTTCCTCTTCGTTTAGTGCTAATTGGAGTTCTTCAGGTTTAATTCCAGATTTAATTTTATATAGGATCGATTTAGAAACGATAAACTTTCTTTTCAAAGTTAATCCATATTTAGAAGTTAAAATTTCTTTTTGTTGTTCAGAAGCAGAATCTTTGAAGCGAATGAATATTTCATCTGAGACATATCCACCACCAGTAGACTGAGCATTTAAATTTAAAAATACGCTAAAAATATATTTAATAAAACTATTATTCTAAGCATGATTTCGGCTTAGAAAATTAGTGTATTCTGGGCAATTTTAAAAATTTACTTCCGCCCAGTCGAAGCAGGCGATTTGTTCGCCGTTGCGGGCAAAGAGATATCCATTGACCAGGGCCGGGCCGTTCCAGCATCGGGCATTGCTTAGTAACTGTCCAGAGTAGATCTCCTCAAAGGAACCAGGGGTTGCCCGCACCACCGCAAGCTCACCAGTGTTGCCCAGCAAAACCAGTTTGTCTCCAGAGAGAAGGATACGTCCATATCCATATTTTTTACCCCGCCAGTTTAGGTCTCCTGTTTTCGCATCGAGGCAGACGAGCTGGTTCTCGCTGTATCCATAGATCGATCCCTCGAGTAAAATAGCATTAGAGAATTTTGTTTTTAAATGTTTCGATTTCCAGAGCGTGGAAAAAGTGTAGTCGTCTCCATCTTTGTGGATCTGTAAGCATTCCGCACCTTTTCCATATCCGGCAGAAAGAAGAAAGGTATCTTCTGCCAAAAGAAGAGGCTGAGCAATCTGGGCAT
>JAQCDT010000159.1 GCA_027620575.1 Verrucomicrobiota bacterium | reverse complement strand
TTCCAGCCTATCTAATTTTAAATAACTGAAGAAGACGAAAACTAGCTGTATTACTCGTACTCCTCTTACTTTTAAAAGTAATTTATCAACACTGAGGATCCCAAAGCTAGTTCTGCTTGTACCACATAAGTTAAACCTATCGCATTATCGCATATCATTACTGTATCTATGAGCGAATCCGCTGAAGAAGAAAATCCTATCGATCAAATAGCTGTTTCAGGTGTTTTAGAAATTTTACAAAACCAAACTGGACAACTACTTGACCCAACTCGAAATGGCAAGACCCAGCCATGTGACCCATTTGTGCCTAGAGAATTAATCAAGCGATTTAAAATAAAAAAAGGCAGCTTTATTGAAGGTATCGCCCAAAAAAATGAGCGCTTCCCCAATCCTAAAGTTCGCTTTATCAATACAATTGATTCTAAGCCTGTAGATTCAAGAAAAGGTCAATACAGCTTTCAGCAATTAACCACCATTGCTCCAGACGAACATCTGCGTCTCGAAAGCAAAGACGGACGCTTAACCACTCGTATCATTGATTTATTCTGCCCTATTGGAAAAGGTACCCGTGGTTTGATTGTTGCTCCTCCAAGAACAGGAAAGACCACTTTGCTTCACGATATAGCTCACGGATTGATTGAAAATCACCCAGAATGCCACCTGATAGTTTTGCTCATAGATGAGCGACCTGAAGAAGTCACCGATTTTAAACGAAGTGTTGATGCAGAAATTTATGCTTCCTCAAATGATGAAGAATTGGAGAATCATTTGAGAATTGCCGAAATTGCGATAGAACGCTGTAAACGACTCGTCGAATCTGGCAAAGATGTTGTATTATTATTAGATTCGATCACTCGACTTTCTAGAGCATACAACTCTGCCTCTGGAAAAGGAGGTCGTACGATGACAGGTGGACTCGATTCAAGAGCCTTAGAGAAACCAAGACAATTATTTTCAGCAGCTAGAAATTGTGAAGATGGAGCTAGTTTAACCATTATTGGCACTGCTTTAGTCGAAACTGGCAGTAAAATGGATGACCTTATTTTTCAAGAATTTAAAGGCACAGGAAACATGGAAATAGTACTCGACCGTAAAGCGGCAGAACTAAGACTGTGGCCAGCCATTAATTTAAATGCCTCGGGGACTCGAAAAGAAGAGCTATTACTCTCTGGTAAAGAATTAGAAGGTGCTCAATTCCTGAGACGTGCACTTTCTGGGCAAAAAGTGGAAGATGCGACCGAAACAATGATCGATCGTATCAGCAGCACAAAAACGAATACGGAGTTTTTGTCCCTACTCAATCGCTAATCTTTCGGATTAGAGATTTGTGTAATTTTTAATCCACTGAGCGCTCCAAGCATCGTAGTCATTGCTGGCAATGTGCTCTCGTGCTTCTCGCATCAATTCTAAAAAGAAATGCAAATTGTGAATCGAAAGCAGAGTCGACGCCAAGAGCTCATTCGACATTAATAAATGCCTAAGATAAGCACGGCTAAAATTTTTACAGGTGTAATTATTCGCTTCCATAATCGGGCGTTCGTCCCTTTTAAATTGTTCATTTCTTAAATTAATAATTCCAGACGGAGTGAACACATTTGCATGTCTAGCTAATCGTGTCGGCATAACGCAATCAAACATATCTGCACCTAAGCCAATCATCTTCAATAACTGAACAGGCGTCCCCACACCCATGACATATCGTGGTTTATCCGATGGCATGTGTGGCAAACAATACGACACTTGCTTTATCATTTCCTCCTCTGGCTCACCTACACTGACTCCGCCTATTGCATATCCAGAAAATGGCATTTCTGCCAAGGCTTGGCTACAAGAGATTCGTAAATCAGAATAAGTTGAGCCTTGTATGATACCGAACACATGATGCCCCTTTTCAATAAAGCCATCTTCTTCAGCATGGCTTAAAAATTCTTTTGCCCAACGTATCGTTCGCTCAACCGCTAATTCACAAGCATCTTTCTCACATGGAAATGGAGGACACTCATCTAGAACCATGGCGATATCGGTCCCTAATTCCGCTTGTATTTGATAACACGACTGGGGGCTTAAAAATAATTTCTGTCCATCTAAATGAGATTTAAAATGAATACCCTCTTCAGTGATTTTACGTAGAGACGATAAGCTGAATACTTGAAACCCCCCGCTATCCGTCAAGATAGGTTTATCCCAATTCATAAATTTGTGCAACCCACCTAAATCTTTAATGAGTTCAGAGCCGGGTCTTAAGTTCAAATGGTAGGTATTCCCTAAGATGATCTGTGCTTCAATCTCATCTAATTGCCTTGGCGTGACTCCCTTAACCGTAGCTTGTGTCCCTACAGGCATAAAAATTGGAGTTTGAATATCTCCATGTAAGGTTGAAAAACGCCCTAGACGTGCGTTATTTGATTTTGAAATAAGTGAAAACACAATTCTTTCTGAATGATGGAATTCGCATAGAACTCAAATTTAAAAAAATAAAAAATGCTTCTGCCTTGCAAGATCAATGGGGAGATATCTAAATTAAAACATGAGCTTCGACCCACCAGTCTATAATTCAGAAAAGCCAAACAAAGCTTTATCGATTGCTATTATTGCTGCTCGTTATAATACCGCTTTAGTTGAAGCACTGATTGATAATACAGTGAATACACTTAAAGCATCGGGAATTGAGCCTATTTGCTTAGAGCGAGTTCCTGGCTCGGCTGAATTACCCTATGCTGCAAGCTTGATCGAAAGCAATCATTCTTTAGATGCTCTTATTGTTTTAGGAGTGATTATTGCCGGAGAAACGGATCACCATTCAGTGATTGCCTATTCAGGTGCTCAGGCCATAAATCAAATCGCATTGGACAAAAATATTCCGATAATCAATGGCGTTATTGTCACCAACACACAACAAGAAGCTGAAGACCGCTGTGGCTCAAAAATAAATAGAGGTAAAGAATTTGCATTAGCCGCACTCGAAATGGCACAACTCAAAGAAAAATGGACAAAAAACAATCGATAAAAAAACCCAACCCTAGAAGGGCTAATCGTATGGCCGCTGTTCAATTTCTCTATCAATGGGAAGCCAATAAGCCTGACGAACTTCTCGATAGCATCGGTACATTTTTTTCAAGCCAAGACGAAAGTAGAGAGTATTATGCTTTCGGAGAATCCTTG
>JAQCDT010000158.1 GCA_027620575.1 Verrucomicrobiota bacterium | reverse complement strand
GGATAAAGGTAAGGAAAAAAGTAGTATCGATAAAAAAAGGTATTGTGTGCTTTTACTCACAAAATATATCTAATAATGAATTCTCGGCTTTAGTCCAGTTGTAATTTCTCTCAATAAATGTCTTAGCTGATTTTGTAATCCGATTCACTAATTTATCATCATTAAGTAATGTCAAAATTATTGAGCATATTTGTTCAATATTTTTCACATCAAAAAGGAAACCAGTTTCATTATGCCTTATAATCTCGGGGATGCCTCCAGTTTTCGCAGCAACAATAGGCACATTGGCGAGCATACCCTGGATTAAAGATTGCGGAATTGCCTCATTTTTAGTGCTAGCGAGTATCAGAATATCCAAACTCCTTAATTTTCTCCATATGTCCTCGCAATGACCGAGCATGTGAATGTTTTTTTCTAATCTTGCAGTCTTAATAGTAGACAATACAACATCATAATGTGGCCCAGAACCTATAAATAAAAGATGTATTCTTGGATTATCTTTAATTAAAATTTTAAAAGCCTTTATAAGCAACTCATGACCTTTCCAACTCCGTATAACAGATAATTGACCAACCAAAACAGAATCACTGGAAATTCCTAATTCATTTAAAATTGAGGCTCTGCACTCATGTTTTTTTGGTAATGTCTTTGGCTTAGAAATCGGTGTAGGTTGTGTAATTATACTACTTAATTTAAAGCTTTTAATTAATTCAGCTTTAATACACTCAGCAGTAGTAACTACATGATTACATAATTTTTTATAAAGAAGACGATTCAGGAAGTTATTTCTTACTGGTGTTGAAACATGGCGGTATCTAACTCTGCTTTTGACTCCAAGAGACCAAGATGCGATTAAGCTAACCCAACTATCTGTACTACTGTGGGTTGCTACCACATCTGGTTTTAGCTTCCAAATCTCCCAAAGCATTTTGAAGATATTGAAAAACATTTTAGGCTTGGTGAAGTTGGCTGATATGACATCGAAACCCGCATCTTTGCATCTTTGGTAAAGAATTCCGTTATGAGGTGCGACGAGGATCATCTCGTGCCCTTTCTCTCGAAACCATTTCATTTCCTCAAAAATACGGATCTCTTGCCCTCCCCAGTGGGGTGAGGCTTCAGTATGAATGATCCTTAGTTTTTTTGGGGTTTGCATTTACTTGGATAAGAGCAGGCGAAGTTTTTTATATTTAAGGATGACTTCGCTGGCTATGGAAATCGCAATTTTTAATCCAATCAATCCATCAAGAAAACCCCTCCTTAAAATGAGAGCTCTAAAAAACCTCCAACTAGCCCTGAGATATTCCTCTCCGTAAGCAACCTTTCGATCATCTGAACTTTTCATTTTGGCCCATAAATCGGAGTACTTGTTAATTCTTGCATTTCGGTCGTCCCAGTTCTTGTAGCTATGGTGCTCAAGGTGTGAACTGAGCCGAATCACTTTTCCGAAAACGAGAACCGACTCGTGTACCTCTTGGTCGACAATTTGCCAATCCTGTGACCTAAAGATTCTAAGGTTCCAGTCAGGAAACCATTCCCCATGCTTAATCCATTTTCCAACAAAGAAGACCATACGATTCATTTCAAAGCCACTCACCTTAATTTCATCAGCAAATTGAGATTTCAGTTCTTGAGTAAGTTCATGAGTAACAACCTCATCGGCATCCAACCAAAATATCCAAGGTTGTGAGGCTAGAGAGAATAATTTTTTTCGGCTTTTAGGAAAACCTAACCATTCACCGCGAATGACTTTGGCACCAAAACTTTCGCAAATATCAATGCTTTTATCTGTGCTCCCTGAATCATAAACTAATACCTCCTCAAAGATAGATAAGGGGGGCAATGCTCTCCGTAAGTTCTCCTCCTCGTTTTTGACAAGGATGCAAACTGAAATTGGAAGTTTCTCTTTAATGCCCACAGCTTTGAAGAAGATTTAAGTAAGAATTAATCTCATTCTTGGAAGACAACGATTTCACAGAATCCGAAATGATCTTACGATCCAAGTTCTTAAGATTTTTACTCCATTCAATCACACTATCTTGAAGTACATCTCGAGGAGAATTAACGGTGAGCCCGTTTGTTTCATTGAGGCATTCACTGGCTCCATTAGATTGGGTTGTCAGTACGGGGCAACCGCAGGCAAGAGCTTCTAGACAGCTGTTTGAAAATGGATCATAGAGCGTTGGTAGGATAAAGAGGTCAGCCATCTGGTACCAAGGTCGGGTGTCGGCAACAGTCCCTAGAAAAGTCACTTGGTTCGGTAAGTCGAGTTTTTCAATTGTTTGATTATAAAAATGTTGGTCGCCCCGTCCAGCAACCCAAAGATGAGCAGGGGATATTTTTGCAAGTTTCGATAACAACTCCAATGCATGTGTGAGTCCTTTTCGCGCCCATCCATTAGCACAAAAAAGAAGATTCAAATTTTTATTTGAAATCTTGTACTGTGCTTTCAGTAATTCTCTTTCAGATGGATTAGCATATTTAAAAACATCTTGGCTGTAACCGTTATGAATCACTTTGAATTTATTGCTGTGCTCGGGATAAAACTGTTCTAATTCTTTCAGTATCAGCGAGGAATTGGGGATCACATATTTTGACTTAACAATTGTGGATCGTTCAAGGATCGGAGTAATCAAATGGTTTGGGTTTGAAATTATTTTTAGAAGTCCTGCTTTCTTTCTTCTGAGCCAGCATTTATGGACTCCGTCACCCATGCGAAAAATGGTTCCTGGTATTCCGCGAGTCATGCTAAAAACTAATTCATCGGACCTACTGGATAGAAATTTATTAACGGAAGATGCAAAAGATAAAGACCTAAACCAACCAGGCCCATGAAGACCTGAAAATGTGTAGCATTCCACTTGGCTCCCAGCGTAGATCAGGGAGACATCAAAAGAATTCTCATAGCCAGTAAGGTATCGTTTGGCAACATTTTCTGCGCCTCCAAATCCTTTAAACTCTTTTCTTACAATATAGAGCTTTTTTTTCTTTGGCATATAGTAAAGATGAACCTTTTAATGTACCAATGATTGTAAATTTAGAGGATTTTCACGAGGATATTCTTGGCAAAGCGATGCGTGGGTTGGGTATTGGTAAGAATGAAATGGCGAATCGTTTGCAGAGAAAGAAGTCAGATGTAGAGTCTATCCTTTCTGGTGGAGTAGATGAA
>JAQCDT010000009.1 GCA_027620575.1 Verrucomicrobiota bacterium | reverse complement strand
AGATGTACGATTCATAAATCCTCAGATGGATGTTTGGACGACTTTTGATCGTGATGATTTCACCAAGATCTTGGTTGAAGATTTTAAGATTGATCGGGGAAAGGTCGAAGGCTTTTACGAACATCTTAGACAGATGAATTTTTATGATGACAATACACAGACGACGGGCGAAATGTTTGAAGAATTTTTCCCAGGACGCACGGATGTGCATCGTCTTTTAATGGAGCCTATTTCTTATGCGAATGGGTCACATGTGGATGATCCAGCAATCACTTATGGTATTGTGTTTTCTAATTTTATGAACAAGGGGGTATTCACTTTTCAAGGTGGCACCGATACGCTGATTAAAAAAATGGTTGCGGAACTCAAGTCCAATGGCTGTGAAATCCGTAAATGTGCCCTAGTTGAAGCAGTAAAGGTTGAAAACGGGCAGGTTGTGTCTGTTCTGGCTCGCAGTCAAAATTCGGGTGGGGTAGAGTTTCCCGTTAAGGAAATCCAATGTCGTGCTGTGTTGTCGAATGCGAATGTTCGAAATACAATTCAGCATTTAGTAGGGGAAGAGCATTTCAGTGAAGCTTACATTGATGCGGTAAAAGCGGTTCGTAATAATACCAGTTCCTGCCAAGTCTATATGGGAATTAAAAAAGGCGAAACGATTCCTAATATCGGTGACTTGGTCTTCACTTCCAAGGCAGACGAATATTCGATTGATGAACTGACATCAATTAATACGACTAGTCATACTTTTTCGCTTTATTATCCTGAGACTCGCCCACACCTTAAGGAAGAACGCTATGCAGTTGTTGCTTCACTGAATAGTCGTTGGGACGAATGGGATACGCTTACCGAAGAGGAGTATGAAAAAGAAAAGGCACGGATTTGTGAAGAATGTTTGGCGAGCCTAGAGTCTTTTATTCCAGGTGTGCGTGATAAGATTGATCATATTGAAGCAGCCACTCCGAGAACGGTGAATTATTATACAAAATCGATGCAGGGGACTTCTTTTGGAACAAAATTTGAAGGGTTAAAGGTCTCGATGGAATTACCTGAGCAAATCAGTGGTCTTTATCACGCAGGATCTGTTGGCATCATTATGTCCGGATGGCTAGGTAGTATGAACTATGGTGTGATCACGGCCAATAAGTTGGATAAATGGTTATTTGAGCAGTCTAAGCTTGAAATGGCAGAGGTGTAAAATACCTCAGACTGAATCCTTTGCGGACAAATTTTTATATCGCCCAATCAGCGATTATACCTACGTTTAATTTTCATGGAAGAAATCTTAAAAAAAATACCACATCGCCCCCCTTTTTTATTTATAGATTCGATTGTTGAAGTGACGGACACTAAAGCGGTTTGCACACGCACCATTCGTGAGGATGAGCCTCAGTTTGAGGGACATTATCCTGGGAATCCAATTATGCCAGGAGTGTTACTTTGCGAGTCCGTGTTTCAAGCGGGCGCTATTTATCTTTCAACTCAAATGGAATCCGAGGGAAAAGATTTATCCAAAGTAACACCGGTTTTGTCGCGGATCGGTGAAGCGAAGTTTAAGCAGATGGTTAAGCCTGGCGATGTGATTACAATTGAGGCTGAGTTTAAAGAAAAACTGAGTAAGTTTTATTTTATGAAGGGAAAGGTTTTCAAAGAAGGAAAGCCTGTTTTGACTTTAGAGTGTGCGTTAGCAATGGTTGAGGAAGAAGGTTAAACTGTATGAGTTTTTTAAATCTAGAGGGGAAGCGTTATTTAGTGATGGGTGTTGCTAATCGCAAGAGTGTGGCATGGGCTATCGCTAAAACATTAGAAGAAGCAGGAGCGGAAGTGGTTTTCAGTGTTCGATCAGAATCTCGATTGGAGAGCGTCGAAAAATTACTTGGTGATCGAAAGGCGTATATTTGCGACGTTGAAGATTCTGATGCGATACAATCGTTAGCAAAATCAGTCGCCAAAGATTATGGAACTATCGATGGTTTGGTGCATTCGATCGCTTTTGCTAATTATAGTAAGGGAATGCGCCCTTTCCATGAAACAGATAAAGCTGATTTCTTGCAGGCTACGGCAATTTCTTCATTTTCTTTGGTCGAGGTGGCGAATGCATTTAAGCCTTATTTTTCCGAACAGGCTTCCGTTGTTTCAATTGGAATTTCTTCAACCGATGTGACTGCGGAAAATTACGGCTATATGGCTCCGATTAAAGCGGCACTGGAAAGCTCAAGTTTCAATTTAGCAAAATCATTCAGTGCAGATACAAAGGTTCGCTTTAATACGGTGAATGCGGGCCCACTTAAGACAAGTGCATCGGCGGGAATCCCAGGTTATTTAGAAAGCTATCTGTACGCAGAAAAGCTGACGTTTCGTAAAGCTAATGTTCAAACCCAAGAAGTGGCTAACACCGCTGTGTTTTTATTGAGTGAAGCATCGAGCGGAATCAATGGCCAAGGCATTGTTGTGAACGCAGGAATGGATCGTAATTATTTCGATAGCGAAGTCGTCCGCTTGACTATGCGCCCCGAAAAATAAACTCGTATTGTCTTTTAAGATAGCCCATTTTTTTGCCTATTATGCGTTTTGATAAGGTCGCCATTGAATCTTTAGAGTATGTTCTGCCCGATACGGTCATGACGTCTGAGGATTTGGAATCAGAGTTGGCTTCAGTGTATGAGCGCTTGAAATTGCCCAAAGGGCGATTGGAGTTAATGACAGGTATTAAGGAGCGTCGTTTTTGGGATGCGGACTTCAAAGCGTCACAGGCTTCTTATTTAGCGGGCGATAAGGTTTTAAAAAAGAGCCGTTTTGATCGAGAGTCTATTGATTTATTAGTGCATTCGGCAGTTTGCCGAGATCGCCTTGAGCCAGCCACAGCATCGTATGTACACAATCTTTTGGGACTCGCTGAAAATATGCAGATTTTTGATGTCTCAAATGCATGTCTTGGATTTTTGAATGCAATGACAATTGCGGCAAGTATGATTGAATCTGGTCAAATTGAACGTGCTTTAATTTGCTCTGGGGAGAATGGACGACCTTTAGTGGATAATACAATAAAGGCTTTGAGAAATCCGGAATTAACACGTCAGACGATTAAGCCTTATTTTGCTAATTTGACCATCGGTGCTGGGGCAGTTGCTGCTGTATTATGTAAAAAAGAGCTCATTGAAGGAGATGCCTTAATTGTGCATTCCGCATCAGTTGCGACAGATACAGAGCACAACCAATTGTGCGAGGGGGATGCAAGCGGAGCTGCATTAGAGATGCAGACTGATTCAGAGGCTTTACTTGAGGCTGGAATAAAAGTCGCAAAAAGTGCCTGGGCTTCATTTGTTAAAGAAAGTGGTTGGACGCATGAGACTGCTGATCGGATTTTCACTCACCAAGTGGGCAAAGCACACACTCGAGCTTTATTCAGTGCACTGAATTTGGATATGAAAAAAGATTATTCGACGTTTGAATTTTTAGGGAACGTGGGGTCGGTGTCTTGTCCAATCACTCTAGCGCATGCTATTGAAAATGGGGCGTTTTCAGTCGGAGAAAAAGCAACTTTATTAGGTATCGGAAGTGGATTAAGTAGCTTGATGATGGGTATTGAGTGGAAGAGGGGGAGTTAATGAATGCTTTGATTGATGGCTTGCCTGCTTTAAAAGAAGAATACCCATTTGAAAGTCATTTTTGTCATTTGGAATATGGAAATGGGCAGTCGGCAAAACTACATTATTTAGACGAGGGAACAGGGCCAGTTATCTTGATGTTACATGGAAACCCGACTTGGTCTTTTTATTTCAGACAGTGTGTCCACTATTTCAAAGCGAGAGGTTTTAGATGTATTGTTCCTGATCACATAGGCTGCGGCTTGTCCGATAAGCCTCAAGATTATACCTACACTCTAGAGCAGAGAATTCAGGATATTCAGCAACTGCTTAAGCATTTAGAGATACAGAGCTTTAATTTGATCGTTCATGATTGGGGAGGTGCGATAGGGATGGGAGTGGCTACGCGAAGCCCAGAAAGTGTTGAAAAAATTGCGATACTCAATTCGGCTGCGTATCTTTCTAGATGGATGCCTTGGAGAATTGCTTTTTTACGTACAAAAATAATCGGTGCATTTTTGATGCGTGCATTCAATTTATTCGCATGGCCCGCTGTTTTTATGTCTGTCCGTAAACCTTTAGATAAAAAGATACAGAAGGGGTTTTTGTTTCCGTATCAAAGTTGGAAGGACCGAATTGCTGTGGCTCGATTTGTTGAGGATATTCCTATGTCGCCTTCGCATCCATCATATAATTGTTTGGAGAAAATAGAACAAGAATTGCCGAATCTTAGTAAAAAGAATATTGGACTGTTTTGGGGAGGGAGAGATTTTTGCTTCAATAAGAAATTTTTTCAACGTTGGATAGAAATATTTCCTAATGCGACACAGAAAATGTTTTCCGATGCCGGACATTATGTTTTGGAAGATGCAAAAGAGGAAGTCCTTGATGGAGTCAGTGCGCTTTTTACTCAGTAGTTTTTTAAAGCGGATTTAAATTTTCAACCCACATAGCTATATTTTTTAATATTGAATTTATAAGCTATTTCGGTCGATATACCCTTTATCTTTTTCTCAATTTTGGTTTTTGCTTTTTAGGGAAAATTACTTTTAATAACTCACATTATGAATTCAGTCTTAGAATTATTACTTTCTGGTGAACGTTTAGATTCTGCTCAAATGTCTCAAGTCCTTGGACTGACAGAGAAAGAGGTAGAGTCGGAGCTTTCGCGTTTACAGGAAAACCATACCTTACTCGGTTGGAGGGCAATTTTGAACCCAGATAAAGTTCAAGACGAATTTGTTCGTGCTGTTATTGAAGTGCGTCTCAGCCCAGAGCGTGATGGGGGCTTTGATCGTATTGCCGAGCGTATAAGCCGTTTTGATGGAGTGGAATCCTGTTATTTAATGTCAGGATCGTATGACTTATTACTTTTTGCGAAGGGGACTGATTTACGCAGTGTTGCTAGTTTTGTGACTGAGCGTCTTGCAAGCGTAGAAGGTGTTTTATCCACCGCAACCCATTTTCGATTGAGAACCTATAAAGAACAAGGTCATCTCCTAGGCGACTCTGGATCCAATGGCGACAAGCCAGCTATCAGCCCGTAATATGAAAAATCTTGGTCAACAATTTGTGGCAGACCATGTGGTCGGTTTGCCGCGTTCGGGTATTCGTGATTTTTTTGCAATCGTTGCGGCAATGCCTCAAGCAATCTCATTAGGAATTGGTGAGCCAGACTTTGTTACGCCTTGGCACATACGAGAAGCGGCGATTTTTGCTTTGGAGAAAGGCAAAACAAGTTACACGGACAACTTGGGATTAATTCGTTTGCGTAGAGAGATTAGCACCTATGTTGAGCAATATTTTGATTTAAGTTATCATCCAGAAAAAGAAGTCTTGGTGACCGTTGGGGTATCAGAAGCTTTGGATATTGCTTTGCGTGCGGTTCTAAATCCTGGAGACAAGGTCTTATATCATGAACCTTGTTATGTTTCATATAGCCCGAGTATTGTCTTAGCACATGCTGAACCGATTGCGGTAAAAACAGAAGCAAAGGATGCTTTTGGGATTGATCCAGATCGAGTTGCAGAAGCATGGCAACCGGGGTGCAAGGTATTATTATTAAATTTTCCTACCAATCCAACAGGAGGTGTAACCGAGCGAAAAAAGTTAGAACAATTAGCAAAATTTGCGGTTGAGAAAGATTTACTCGTGATCAGTGATGAAATTTATTCAGAGTTAACCTTTGAAGGGGAACACACAAGTATTGCGACCTTGCCAGGAATGAAAGAGCGTACGCTGTTTCTTCACGGATTTTCTAAAGGGTTTGCTATGACAGGATTTCGTATCGGTTATGCTTGTGGGCCCGAGCCCTTGATCGAAGCGATGATGAAAGTGCATCAATATAGCATGCTTTGTGCACCGATTCTTTCTCAAGAAGCGGCTATCGAAGCTCTCAAAAATGGTATGAGCTCGGTTTTGAAAATGAAAGAGGCTTACCATAAAAGACGTGATTTGATTGTAAGACGATTCAATGAAATGGGACTTACCTGTCATTTGCCGAAAGGGTCTTTCTATGCCTTCCCATCAATTGAAGGGACAGGGCAAGATTCATTATCTTTCTGTAAAGGCTTGCTTGAGGCTGAAGAAGTTGCTGTTGTTCCAGGAACTGCTTTTGGTGCAAGTGGTGCTGGCTTTGTTCGTGCGAGTTTTTCAACCAGCTACGATCGTATCTTAGAAGCTAGCAATCGAATTGAGCGCTATTTAGAAAAAAAGCCTCAGGCTTAAGTAGTTTCTGAATTTTTTTTAAATAAATATTTTGTGAGTTTAGACCCATCCAGAACCGTTGCCTTAGTCGGCAGACCCAATGTCGGTAAAAGCCGATTATTCAATCGTTTGTGCGGACGACGTTTGTCGATTGTTCATGATATGCCTGGGGTGACCCGAGATATAATATCGGCAGAAGTGGATGAGGATTATATGCTTTTAGATACTGGAGGCTTAGGCATGGAATTAGAAATGACGCCTAAGCAAATTTCTAATGCAGCTGAAGAACAAGTCGAGTTTGCTATCTTAGCGGCAAAAGTGATTTTGTTTATTGTGGATGTGCGTTCGGGAATCACTGCCTTAGATGAAATTGTTTCAGAAAAATTACGCCGTTATGGTAAATCAATTATTCTCATTGCCAATAAAGTGGATAGCGAAGAAGAGGAAGTCTTAGCCGAAGAATTTTCTCAGTTAGGTTTAGGGTCTGCTTTGGGTATTTCTGCGGAACATGGACGTGGTATCGGTGCGTTAAGGGGAAAGCTTGCGGATGCTCTTGGGCCAAAGCCTGAAATAGAATCGGGCAACAAAGAAAAGCGCATACAGATTTCATTAGTGGGCCGGCCAAATGTTGGCAAATCATCCATTGGCAATGCCTTGATTGAATCTAAGCGATTAATTGTTTCTGACGTACCTGGTACAACAAGAGATGCGGTAGAGCTTGATTTAAATTATCAACACAAAGATGGCGAGTTATTGAAGTTTCGTCTTACCGACACCGCTGGCTTGCGAATGAAGCGAAAGGTCGATAGCTCGGTTGAATATTTTTCTGGTGTGCGTACTCAACATTCAATTGAGCGTTCCGATGTTGTTTTTATGGTGATTGATGCCATGGATGGCGTGACCAAACAAGATCAGTCACTGGCAGGTATGATAATCGATTCAGGACGTGCGATTATTGTAGTCGTGAATAAATGGGATTTAGTCAAAAAACGGTGGGAAGAAGAGCCGATTGATGGATATAAAAATTTAAAACACTTTTTGACGACTTATGAAGAATCTTTGAGGAAGTCTTTGTTTTTCTTGCCGAATCCGCCAGTGCTTTTTGTCTCCGCTTTGGAAAATTTCAAAGTTGAGAGCTTATTGGAAACGGCGGCTTCTGTGGAACCGACATTAGATTTGAAATTGCCTACTGGGCAATTGAATCGAGTGATACAATCCTTATTCGAAGCAAGAGCACCAAAGCTTGTGGGGATTAAGCGTTTTAAAGTTTTTTATGCGGTGCAAACCGGTTCAAGACCCTTGCGTATTCGATTATTCTGTAATCGTGTGGAACGGCTAGATCCTACGTATCGTCGCTATTTAGAAAAAGGACTGATCCACGAATTCAAATTAGAAGGCTGTCCGATATGGTTTGATTTAGTCGGCAAAGATCGGCGATATTCTGACGAAGACGGAGAAGGGATTCGTCAGAGTAAAGAGATTCAAGATAAGGCACGCATTCGCAAACAAGGCGATAAGGCTTTTGAGAAAAAGCATCCAGAAAGAAGAGCAAAAATTTCTCAGAAAAAAGTCGCTCATAATAAGTCGAATAAATCAAAAAGAAGACCTTAAAAGCATCGGCCATAAAAAAATCGGGCTCCTTCATGGAACCCGATTTGTGCGATAAATTTTTTTATGCTTAAGCTTTAGCTGCAGAATAAATGGCATCTGCTTTGCTCCAATCAACTACATTCCAAAATGCTTCAATATAGTTAGGTCTTAAGTTTTGGTATTTCAGATAGTAGGCGTGTTCCCAAACATCGAGACCGATAATTGGTGTGCCTTCTACTTCTGCAACGCCTTTCATTAATGGACTATCTTGATTCGGTGTTGAAGTGACAGCAAGCGTTCCGTCTGTTTTAAGAATAAGCCATGCCCAGCCTGAACCAAATCGAGTTGCACCTGCATTAGCAAAAGCGGATTTAAATGCATCAAAACCACCTAGTTCAGCTTCAATAGCTTCGGCTAAAGCCCCTGTTGGCGTACCACCGCCATTTGGGCTTAAGATATTCCAGAAAAAAGTATGATTAGCATGACCGCCACCATTGTTGCGAACGGCTCCACGAATTGAATCTGGAACGGAGGCGAGGTCAGAAATTAATGCTTCAATACTGAGATTCGCTAAATCCGAACCCTCGATAGCGCCATTAACCTTTGTGATGTAAGCGTTGTGGTGCTTTGTGTGGTGAATTTCCATGGTGCGTGCATCGAAATGAGGTTCGAGTGCATCGTACGAATAGTTGAGATCGGGCAATGTATAGGCCATAATTTGTTGAGTGATTTATGTATGTGTTTTGGTTAATTAAATAATAAAGGAATAATCCATATTTTATAAGCTGTCAAATAAGCTTTGATTTATAGGGTCGGATCTTCCGCCGAGCGATTTTTCTTCTCAGCTCTTTTCTTTTCAAAGAAGGCATTGAGTAAAGCATGATTTTCTTTTTCTAAGATGCCGCCTACGGCTTCAAATTTGTGATTGCTTTCAGGAAGTTGTCCAAGGTGAGTCGCCCCTCCTAGGCAACCCATTTTTGTATCACTTAAGCCAAAGTAAACTTTTTGAATACGAGCAACGACTAAAGCTCCCGCACACATAGGGCATGGTTCTTTGGTGACATAAAGAATACAATTATTCAGTCTCCAATCACCGAGCGAATTGGATGCTTGAGAGATAGCAAGCATCTCAGCATGGGCACTAGGGTCGTTTGTGCTTCGAGTTTGATTAAAGGCTGATGCAATTATTCCGCCTTCATGGACGATTACTGCTCCGATTGGTACTTCATCTTTTTCCCAAGCAAGTAATGCTTGGTTGTAAGCATGCGACATATAATAATCGTGATCACGATTCAGTTCAGAAGGAAAGCGTTTTTCAAAAGGAAAATTCATTAAGTTAAAATAGTGATGAAGCGACTGTATTCTTGACATTAAATAAATCTCAGGTTGGCTACTCAACTACAAAGTATTTATGGCAAAAGCACAAAGTGACGAGTATATAGAGGTTGAAGGGAAGATAGTAGCAGTACTTCCTAGCACGATGTTTCGAGTAGAATTGCAAAACGGGCATCAAGTGCTCGCTCATATTTCTGGCAAATTGCGGAAGCATTTTATTAAAATCACAACAGGTGATACAGTTAAGATGGAAATGAGTCCTTATGACTTGGATAAAGCACGTATCGTGTATCGCTTGAGAAATGCAGAAGTGAATCGAAATGCTCCAAAGCGCAGTTATGGACCTCGTCGCAGAACAAACAATCAACCTAATACAAATAGCGGTCCAAGCTCAAAACAATAAAGATGTTTCCTAGCTTGATGTATTTCAGCTTTTAAATTACTTTGAAAAAAACTTTAAAATAACTTACTCACAAGGAAAACGATTATGAGCCAATTATTTAATTCAATCACAGACACTATTGGAAATACACCTTTAGTTAAAATTAATAATCTGACTGCAGACTTACCTGCTGAAATTTATCTTAAATGTGAATTCTTTAATCCGCTTGCCAGCGTGAAAGACAGAATCGGTCGTGCGATGATCGAAGCGGCGGAGCGAGATGGAAAGCTCAACAAAGATAGTATCGTCATTGAACCGACCTCGGGAAATACAGGGATCGCTTTAGCATTTGTTTGTGCGGCTAAAGGCTATCGTTTGATTTTGACTATGCCTGAAACTATGTCTGTAGAGCGTCGTGTCTTATTGAATATGCTTGGTGCAGAAATCGTTTTAACACCAGGACCTAAGGGAATGCCTGGGGCAATTGCTCGCGCGGGGGAACTCGTAGAAGAATATGGAGAGAAAGCATTTATGCCGCAGCAATTTGAAAATCCGGCAAATCCAGAAGTGCATCGTCAAACGACTGCAGAAGAAATCTGGTCTGCAACAGAAGGTACAATCGATGCATTTGTATCGGGTGTCGGTACAGGTGGTACTATAACCGGTGTTTCTGAAGTGATCAAAGGACGCAAGGAACTCTTTAGCGTGGCAGTTGAGCCTGAAGCCAGTCCAGTAATTTCTGGCGGACAACCAGGTCCGCATAAAATCCAAGGGATCGGTGCAGGCTTCATTCCTAAAAACTGTAACACCGAAATTATTGACGACATTATTAAAGTCTCTAACGAAAATGCGTTCGCTACGGCACAAGCATTATCAGAAAAAGACGGTCTGATGGGCGGTATCTCAACTGGAGCTAATGTATGGGCAGCGATGCAACTTGCACAACGCCCAGAAATGGCAGGCAAGAAGATCGTCACTGTTGGATGTAGCTTTGGTGAGCGTTACTTAAGTACACCGCTTGCTGAGAAATCACGTGAAGCAGTGGCTAACGCAACCGCTTAGGTATTGGGTTCTCACACTAGGGGTCTTTTATTAGTTCAGATTAAAAGTGCTGGTTGAAGCATATTTCTTCCATGGGCATTGGACCACTTCTTGGGCTAGCGGGCTTTAGTGCTTTTCCAACGGGTATGATCATCCCGATGATATGGTTGTCAGGTAATTGGATGATTTCAGCCACTTTTATAGGGTCAAAACCAATCATCGGACAGGAGTCGTATCCCATGCTCTTGGCCGCAAGCATAATAGTTTGTCCTGCGATGCCAATTGAGCGAATTGCTTCATCTTTTTGGAGTTGTGCCTTATCGTGATAAAATTTGTGGATCATGGGAATGATCATTTCTTGGGTTTCCTTTGGAGCATTCGCCCAATAACGATTTGCTTGCTCATGTGCTTTCAAATCTGCACATAAAACTATGGTTAAAGAGGCATCTTCTACCTGAGACTGACCCCATGCAGCTTCTTTAATTTTAGCTTTTTGTTCGCTGTCCGTAACTAATACAAATCGCCAATTTTGCATATTGAATGAAGTTGGTGATAAGAGTGTATGCTCCATAAGCGTCTTGATTTCCGACTCGCTCATAGTATGGCTCGGGTCAAAATGCTTTATGGATCGTCTTTCCTGTATTGCTTTAAGTGTGTTCATAATGGATTTACTATTTCTAATATACAATAAGTGGCAAGTGAGATTCCGATAATCTAAGGTTTTAGGCCGAATGGAGGCCGATTGACCTGGCCATTTCTTTGTAAGGTTTGGCCATTTAAGGTGATTTCTCTCTATGCATGACTCAGCTTTAGTTTGTTTTAGAAATGATTTTCGCTTGTTAGATAATCCTGCCTTATTCGAGGCAGTGCGTCTTAATAAACAAGTCATACCAGTGTTTATCTATGATCCAAGTGCCTCTGGAGATTGGGATTTAGGAGGGGCTTCTAAGTGGTGGCTACACCAATCAATCAAAGATATACAAAAACAAGTTGCTTCGCTCGGTGGACGTTTAATTTTACGCAAGGGTTCTACTGCTTCAGTTATGCGTGAGTTGGTTGAAGCTACTCACGTGAGTTCGGTTTTTTGGAATCGTCGCTATTTGCTGTCAGAACGTACCGTGGATGCTGTGGTTAAGGAAATGCTGATTGATATGGGCGTTGAAGTGAAAAGTTTTCAGGCATCGTTGCTTGTAGAGCCATGGACAACCGCAAATAAAGAAGGGAATCCGTTTAAGGTTTATTCACCTTTTTGGAGATCAATTAAAGATAATCCTATCCCAGAACCTTTGGATTTAGATTTTTCAAAAATACAATTTGCTGAGGAAAATATCGAGTGCCTCGGGCTTGAAGATTTAGAATTGATTCCTAAGGATAAAAATTGGCACGAAACTTTTCATGATTTTTGGAAAGTCAGTGAAATGACGGCGCATGATTTATTGCTTAATTTCATTCATCAAGGAGTGGACGGGTATGCGGTGGATCGAGATCGTCCTGACTTTAATGGCACTTCATCCTTGTCACCTTATTTGCGATGGGGGCAAATTAGTCCTAGGCAAATTGCGCACGCTCTAGGTCAAAATTGTGACTTAAATGCAAAAGGCCCAATGGTTTACCTTAAGGAAATTTATTGGAGAGAGTTTGCTTATTATGTGATGTATCATTTTCCCGACACAACGGATTCGCCTCTGCAAGAGAAGTATAAGAATTTCCCATGGAATGAAGACGAGAGCACCTTATCTGCCTGGAAGTGGGGTAAAACGGGTTATCCGATTGTCGATGCAGGTATGCGACAATTGTATGCGACTGGTTGGATGCACAATCGAGTACGTATGATTGTTGCGTCTCTACTCGTTAAACATTTATTGCATAGTTGGCATGCGGGTGCCAAGTGGTTTTGGGATACACTTGTGGATGCAGATTTATCGAGTAACACATTGGGTTGGCAATGGAGTGGTGGATGTGGTGCCGATGCAGCGCCCTATTTTCGCATCTTTAACCCGATGATTCAGGGAATGAAATTTGATCCTGAGGGGGAATACGTAAAACGCTGGGTACCCGAACTCGCGTCCGTGCCCGCTAAATATATTCACCAGCCTTGGGAAGCTACTGCTTCAGAGCTTAAGTCTTTTGGGGTTACACTCGGAGAGGAATACCCAATTCCTATTATTGAGCACACCTTTGGGCGAGAACGAGCTTTAGAAGCTTTAGCTAGCTTGAAACAATAGATAAATTTATGAATTCAATCCGTAATTTGATTCTAATTCTAGGAGATCAATTAGATTTAGAATCTCCTCTATTAAAAAATGCCGATCCTAATTTGGACCGTGTATGGATGGCAGAGGTAGAAGAAGAATCAGTACATGTTTGGTCGCATAAGCAAAAGATTGTTTTGTTTTTATCCGCTATGCGACATTTTCGTGCCTCTTTGTTAGAGCAAGGGTTGCCTTTAATCTATACTGAATTGGATCAAGGTGCTGATTCATTTGCACTATGTTTGAAAGATACTTTAAAAGAATATCAACCGCAATCAGTTATGGTTTTGCGTCCAGGTTCATGGCGTGTACTTGAAGCGATTCAATCCGTTTGTAAAGATGCCTCAGTGGATTTGAAGGTCAGTGAAGACGAGCATTTTTTCACAAGTCCTGATGATTTTAAGACATTTGCCGAAAATCGAAAAGCAATTCGTATGGAGTATTTTTATCGCGGATTGCGAAAGCAATATAATGTTTTGATGGAAGAAGGAGAGCCGGTAGGTGGTGTTTGGAATTTAGATAAAGAAAATCGACAAGCATTTTCTAAATCGGGCCCAGATTCGCCGTATCAAGGGCACCGTCATCAGCCAGATGTAATTACAGAGGCAGTGATAAATTTAGTGGAAAAAGCATTCCCAAATCATCCGGGGTGTTTGGATTCTTTTCACTGGGCGGTGACACGAGAACAAGCCTTGAAAGATCTCAATCACTTTATTGAATATCGCTTGCCTTACTTTGGGACACATCAAGATGCAATGTGGACAAATGAGCCTTGGTTGTTCCATTCGCTTTTGAGTTCCTCTTTGAATTTAAAAATATTAAGGGCAAGAGAAGTCGTGAAAGCTGCGGAACAAGCCTATCTTGACAAGGGTGTGTCTCTTGCTGCGGTGGAAGGGTTCATTCGTCAAATTCTTGGCTGGAGAGAATATGTGCGTGGGGTGTATTGGACTTACATGCCAGAATATCTAGAAAAAAATGCTTTGTCTGCTAAGACTGCATTGCCCGAATTTTATTGGACAGGAGAAACAGAGTTTGAATGTTTGAAGCAGACGATTGGTCAAACTTTAGAACATGGGTATGCTCATCATATTCAACGTCTAATGGTCACTGGATTGTATGCTTTACTCTTGGGTGTGGATCCAAAATACATTCATAAGTGGTATTTAGGTATTTACATTGATGCGGTAGAATGGGTTGAGCTTCCAAATGTCTTAGGAATGTCTCAGTTTGCTGATGGTGGATTAATGGCTTCTAAACCTTATGTAGCAACGGGAAAGTATATACAGCGTATGAGTAATTATTGTCAGAGCTGTCCAAAAAATCCGGAAAAGCGTGTGGGTGAAGATGCCTGTCCGTTTACAAATTTATATTGGGATTTCTTAATTCGCCATGAAGACGCGTTGAAGAAAAACCAGAGAATGCAATTGCAATTAAGAAACTTGAATCGACTATCGGAAGAAGAACGATTGGCGATAGGAGAACAAGCAAAAGCTTTAAAAACAAGTGGTTAATCAAGGAGTGAAAACGTATGAGTAAAATAATTTTAGTCAGTGGTTCTAGTGGTATGATTGGGAAAGCTTTGTGTACAAAACTTGAAGCAGATGGTTTTGAGGTGCGCAAATTAAAGCGTTCATCTACTGCTCTTGGTGCGAATGAATTTTTCTGGAATCCTGAGACAAGTGAATTTGATATATTAGCGATAGAGAATGTGGATTATGTCGTGCACTTGGCAGGAGAGCCGATCGCTCAGCATTGGAATGAAAAAAGTAAAAAAGCAATTTCCGATAGCCGAATTTTAGGGACCCGTTTGCTTGTTGAATCGCTTAAGCTAGCTGAATCAAAAGCGAAGTTTATCAGTTCATCTGGAATTAATTTTTATGGAGCGCAAGTAGGGCTCAATGAAGCGGGTGAGGATTTGCAAATCGATCGAGCGGATGGATTTTTAAGTGAGGTGTGTCACGAATGGGAAAGCGAAGCTCAGAGTTTAGAAGGTTTGGGAAATTCGGTCGTGTATTTAAGAACGGGCGTGGTTTTAAATAAATATGGGGGTGCTCTTGCGAGAATGTTACCTGCATTCAAATTTGGTTTTGGAGGAGTCGTTGGTTCTGGAAAACAGTGGATGAGTTGGATTGAATTAGATGATTTAGTTCGAATTATTTTATGGAGTATTCATTCAAACTATAGTGGACCCTTGAATGCGGTTGCTCCAAGCCCAATTCAAAATAGAGATTTTGTGAAAGTATTAGGTCGTGTCTTGAAACGTCCAACAGTTTTTCCATTACCAGCATTTTTAGTGGATATTCTTTTTGGGACTATGGGGAGAGAAACTGTATTGGCGGATATTGGAGTGCTTCCTCGTGTTTTAGAAAATTCAGGTTTTGAATGGAATTGTCCAACAGCTGAAAGTGCATTAAAAAAAGCCTTAAATTATGACAGATAAAAGAATAGGAGTTGTCGGCAGTGGTATTGCTGGTTTAATGTGTGGGCAACGTCTTAAAGAGGCTGGGCATTCTGTATTTTTACTGGATAAGGGCAGGCGATCAGGCGGTCGAATGTCTACGAGAAATAAAGAGAGTTGGCAATGGGACCATGGTGCTCAGTACTTTACAGTTAGAGATGATCGATTTGCCTCTTATGTAGATACTTGGAAAAAGAATGGAGTGGTGATCGAGTGGTTTGATTTGTTTCCGGGACAAGCTTCAGAAAAAACAGAAGCACGATATCTTGGGGTCAATGGAATGAATTCAATACCTAAGAATTTATCATCCGGCCTTAATATTCATCAAAGTATGTGTGTGGATACAATAGATTACAAGAAATCTACTTGGAACTTAGTTATGAAATCAGGGGAAGTTTTTACTTGCGAAGAATTAGTGCTGACTCCGCCATTGCCTCAAGTTGTAAACTTATTAAAAGAATCAAACCTTTTCAATCAGCTGACTGACAGTTCAAAGCTTGCCTCAGTTGAGTATGAAAAGGGTTTGTCCCTTATGCTTGTTTTAGATAAGCCTTCTCTGATTCCGCCACCTGGTTGTTTAAAATTAGATAATGGCTTGGTGTCTTGGATTGCAGATAATTCGCAGAAAGAAGGATTTCCTAATCAAAATTGTATAACTGTACATGCCAGTCCAAAATATGCTGATGACACTTGGGATGAAGGAAGCAATCGTGTCGCAGAAGCAATGATTCAATCTATCGAGCCTCTATTGGGAGCTAATGTCGTTGATTGGCATATCCACCGTTGGCTCTATGCATTTGCAAAAAATCCTTTAAAGTCATCATTTTATCGTGATACCAATATGCATCTGACCATAGCAGGCGATGCATTTATATCTTCTCGAGTTGAGTCGGCTGCTTTGTCCGGTTTGTCTGCAGCCGAGTCACTGATACAATCACTCAAATAGATTTCTTGGATCAAATATTGAGCGCCATTTTTGATCTTGTAGCGTGCCTGTGACATTGAAATTTAAAATCTTAGTCACTGGATTAAAAAAATTACCAATGTTTCCAAGTTTTGAAAAAGATATATTTCTGTTCTTCAAAAGATCGACTTCCATTTTGAAATCGATGCTTTGATCAGCAATTCGTATTCGACCTTGCCCAAGAACTTGTGACTCTTTGCCATTGAGTTCTAAGTTTTGCACATTGATTGATTCTTTTTGAATGAGAAAGTTACTTTGAAGATGATCCAGTGAAAAAATGCCAATTGATAGTTTCAGTTCATCAAGTGCTTTTGAGAAAGGGCCAAGCAAATTGATTTTACCCAATCCAGAGCCACTAATTTCAAGGTTTCCGTATCCATTATGCTTTGTTAAGTCGAGAAGTGAACCCTCGCTTTTTACAATCAGTTCTAAATCAAGGGAAGGTGATTCATTAAAAGTTGTATTTCCAAATTCATTTTGGAAGGTATCTTTGATACATTGACTGTAGTTGGAATCCGTAAGCTCTAAATTAATTCTTAGTTGAGGGTCATCACTTAAGGTTTCAAGGATATCAGCCTCAAAGTTGAGTTGACCCCCGGCATATTCTGCATTTGCAGATCGAATAAAATGCTGGGTCCCTCTTCCAGATATTTTAGCAGATAATTGATCAAACGGCCTATTGAAAAATGTAATAGGATTAGAGCGCTCTATAGATAGATTATAATAGGATTTATTATTATGTTGAGTGTAGTATGGATCAAAAAAAACACTTTCAAAATCTACTTTGTGCGTATAGGGCGATTCAAAATTGAAAAGTATGTTCTGGACATCATTTCCAAAAAGTTTTGCCGCAGTACTAATCGTCATTTCTGATTTTAGTTTTGTCCTGACAGATTCAGGTTTTCTATAATCATCGGGTTTAGTTGTGATTGTTATAAGACCTTCTGCCTTGCCGATTAAAGTTTGCACATCTTTGAGTTTAATTTCAGTACAATGATTCTTCCCTTGTACAAAGACATCTCCGTACTTAACTGGAACACCTTTGTAATGAAGGTCCGTTGTTTTGACGGAGCCTAAATATAAATCGGGAATCGGGGAGTTGATAGTCCCGTATATAGCGAAATCATGAAAACACTGAGTGCTGTCCGAATACGAAAAGTCCTTAAAGGTATTTCGCCACCATTTTGGCATTATTGAATTAAAATCAGTAGAAAAGGTATTCCCATTTAGAGAACAAATATAGTCGCCTGAATCAGTATCAAAATCTGTTTTAGCATACGAAATTCGCTGGCTAATTTTTAAGACACTGTTTGTTTTGAGTTTATGGTTAATCCATTCAATGTCGCTTCTAAAAAATTCAAGGGGCGTTGTGTTAATTGTTATGGCTTCTCCTTGAAGATAACCTTGTGCCGAAAGCAAATTTATATTTTTGTCTAAGTAGAGTACTGCCTCTGCAAAAATGGATTTAGAAGAAGGAATATAAATATTTTCAATTTGCGTAAAATAATCGTTTTGCAGTTCGTTTAAATTCAAATATGCTTTAGTAAATATTGTATTTTTCGGAGCGTTAATTTGGTAGTCAGTATGAAAACTTAAGCGATGGCTTTTTTGAAATAGAATGCCGTTTATTATAAAATGATCGTCATTTCTTGGCGATAGGTCAGCG
>JAQCDT010000157.1 GCA_027620575.1 Verrucomicrobiota bacterium | reverse complement strand
CAGATCTAAGAACGAAGTGTCCTTCTAATAGGGCACCGCTATCTTTAAATATCTGAATAATTTCTTGTTCTGCTTGAGACATATTTTGTTCTTTATGGTTGTTGATTAGATTATGTACACTTTACTAGTGGATAATGTCATATTATCAATGATAACTTTGAAAAAGAAATTCGCATGATAAATTTACTCCATCGTTATATATTTAAGGAATTGTTAATTTCCATCGGTATTTCTTTTTGTTTTTTCCTTTTCGTCTTATTAATGGGGGAATCGATACGAGATTTGTCTGAATTACTGACAAGTGGTAAGTTAGGGCTCAAATTATTTCTTCAATTAATGGCATTGCTGATTCCTCATTTAGCCATCTATGCAATACCATTTGCTGTATTATCGGGAATATTAATTGGATTAGGCCGAATGTGTGCAGATGAAGAGATCACTGCGATGAAGGCATCGGGATTTAGTTTATATCAAATTGCATCTTCCGTATTCTTAATTGCATTTTTAGGGATGATTATCAGTGCAGCCTTTAGTTTATACTATGGGCCAAAGTCTACTTTAACTTACCGGTCTTTGATCGCTCAGTCGCTTGCAGATAATCCTATGGGCTTTATTCAAGAAAAGAAATTCGTTAAAGATTTCCCTGGTTATGTCATTTATGTGAATGATCGTGAGGGCAGGGAATTAAAGGATTTTTGGATCTGGGAACTGAATGAAGCGGATGAGGTAGAGCTTTTTGTTAGGGCTCAAAGCGGAGAGCTGGATTACAATGAAAAGAATCGAGCACTGCTACTTAATTTACAGAATGGGAGCATCGAAGGAAGAACTACTTTAGATACAAGCAGCATCAGTGCGAGTAGTCCAAAAATTTTGTATTTTCAATCACTTCCAATTGTACTTTCCTTAGATGGGTTGTTTGAAAATTTATCAACCGGGCCGATTCGCTATAAAGACATGACGCTTGCTCAATTGATGGATGAGAGAGACTTATTGAAAGAAAAAGAAGTCCAGACAGATGGCACGATGTCGGAAGAACGTAAACATTTGCAATTATACATTCATGAGAATTTATCTCAGGCATATTCGGTTTTTGCGTTATCCTTAGTGGCGATTCCTTTGGCCATACGAGTGGGTCGTAAAGAATCTTTGATTAATGTATTAATCGCACTGCTGATTGCATTGTTATACCATCTTTTAACGGTTTTCATGTCTTGGTTTGACGGGATGGAGGGCATTCGGTCGGATTTACTTATTTGGATTCCAAATATTCTTTTTCAATTTTTGGGCATATGGCTTTTTTCTAAGGCTGCTCGACAGTAAAAATTCTAATGCAAATTAAATCGTATTCAAACGCTTTATCAAGCCGAGATTTGGTTGATATATTTTGCGTAAGAAAATTAGGGTTCGCTTTAGATAGCACACAATTAGTGGATTCTTTAGGAGGTTGGAGTTTTTATGGATCCGAGCCTTTTGAATTATTAACCGGGGGTGAGGATTTATTAGAACTTCGTAAATTGATGCGTTCTTATGAGAGTGATGCATTTTGCGAAATCCCCTTCCTTGGTGGTGCAGTTGGTTTTATTAGCTATGATTATGGAAGGTGCTTAGAAAATATACCGAATATTTCGATCAATGATTTAATGCTACCGAATTATTGCTTTGGTTTATATGATGGAATTGTTGCCAAAAATACAGCCACAGGAGAGGTGTTTCTAATCGCTTCAGAAGTGAAGGAATCGGCCGAAACTACATTCAGTCGATTGGAGTCGATAATTCAATCGCATAAGACACAAACGAGCTCGGAAGCATGTGGACAGTTTTCCTTCAGTGATTGGCGATGGGACACTTCAAAAGATGCATTCTGTGCATCAGTTGAGCAGATAAAGTCGCACATTGCTTCAGGAGAGGTGTATCAAGTGAATCTATCTCGGCGTAGAGACGTTGTATTTGATGGGGCTTTAGTTGATTTATATCAAGCCTTGAGGAAAGGAAATCCGGCACCTTATAGTGGGTTTTTCAATGGAGAGGGTGTTCAGTTAATTTCGACTTCCCCAGAACAGTTTTTGAAAAAAAGTAAGGATAGCTTGGTGACACGACCGATTAAGGGAACACGACCTAGGGGAAAGACCGAGGCAGAAGATCGTTTATTTGCTAAAGATTTAGAGCTTTCGGAAAAAGATCGTGCAGAGTTACTGATGATCATTGATTTAGAGCGTAATGATTTAGGAAGAATTGCTCAGTTTGGTAGCGTATCTGCCAACACCGATTATAATATAGAGTATTATAAAAGTGTTATGCATGCGACTGCCGAAGTAAAAGCAAAGCTTTCTCCGAAGTATGATATTTTTGATGCGATTCATTCGATGTTTCCTGGGGGATCAATTACAGGTGCACCTAAAATTAAGGCGATGGAGATTATTGAAAAGTTAGAGAAACATCGTCGGGGTCTTTACTGTGGCTCATTTGGTTATATTGGTTTTAACCATGATGCAGAATTTAATATATCTATACGCACCTTGCAGCGCAGGAAAGATCGCCTCTACTATAATGTGGGCAGTGGAATTGTTTGGGATTCTGATCCTGAAGCTGAGTATTTGGAAACAGCAGCAAAAGGCTTAGCAATAGAAACAACCCTTAAAAGTTTATGCTTAGAATAGAGAAAATATTTCCAGGAGAACAATTAACCATAGATCCAAGGGAATCTGCTTTCAGCCATGGTATGGGCATTTTTGAATCGATGCAAATTAGCAAGGGCTATTTGCAATTTTGGGATCGGCATTGGGCTCGGCTTAAGGCATCTGCATCGCACTTATTTTCCTATGAGCTATCACAAGCCAATCAATCTGCAACTCTAGAAGCGATTCAAATGTATTACCAAGCGATAGGAAAACGTGATTTAATTCTTAAATTATCGTTTATGGTTTTGGCAAATGAGCCCGTTTTATATATTTATTCACGGAAGCGAATTAGTGATGATGGGCCAGCAAAACTTTCTTTAAACAGGACGCACCCCATAAATGAAAATTCAATTCATACAGGATATAAGACACATAATTATTTAGAGAACATCTGGCTTTTGAATGAAGCGAAACTTGCTGGTTATTCCGATTATTTACGAGTGAACACAAAAGGTGAGGTGTGTGAAACGTGTGTGGGTAATTGTTTCTTCATCAAGGATGATGAAATTATTACAGCTTCCAGCCAGACGGGTTTGTT
>JAQCDT010000156.1 GCA_027620575.1 Verrucomicrobiota bacterium | reverse complement strand
ATGACTGAAGCTTGGGTTTCCTTCGATTTGCAAACATTTTTGTATTTTAGGATACAGTTTAGAAATCAGCTCTGATTCACTAAGGCTTGCCATACTAGGGTTTCTAGAACCGCCAATAAATACAGTTATTAAGCTGTGGTTTTCAGGGGCTCTATTTTTAAATATAGAAGAAGTGAATAAAACGCCTAAATATTCTTGTTTTTCTTTTGAAGGAATCAGATAACCGAATCCAGAGAGTGGCTTTTTAAATTGATCTGAACGAAATCCCAGTGAAAGTACGGTGACTGGAGGATGCTCGATTGAGCTAAAATCAGGCAAGTCACTTTTAGTGGAATCTAAAAAAGGCAGTGTATGATTTTTGTGAGCTGGAATCGTGGAATATACAGCATCAAAAATAGTATTTTCTGGATCATTGTTTCCAATTTGAAACTGTATCTTCCATCTTTCGTTTTCTTGTTTGATTTCAAGTAAGCGAGCATCAGTGAGTGGCTTTTGTTTTAAGCTTTGGGATAGTGCGTTAGGCAGTTGAATCAACCCTTCTTTAAAGGATATGATCTTATTTTTGAATCGATTTTTATTGGATAAAAGTGAGCGTATAACACTGCCATTGGATTCACTGGCTTTAACTAATTTAGGAAACGTATGCTTAGCTGAAAGCTTTTTAGGGTCACCGGCATAGGTGCCTGCAATGAATGGATCGAGTAAATAATCGGCACATTCTGTGCCGAAATGTTGTGTGAAAAAGTCATACAAAGAAATGTCCGAATTCATCACCTGCTTCTTTCTAAAAATTTCAGCAAATAATTGGCATTTTCCTTTAGCCGAGAGTAATGGTGTTTTAATAAGCGCTAAGGGCTTCGGCTGTAGTGGGTTCAGTTGATTGTTTCTGAAGATGAATCGATTGAGCTTTTGTGAATCTGCTTGGACGATCTCATTATCAAGTGCATCCAATTCATGAATAAAGTTGTCCACTTTTTCAGAATTAATCAGTAAAGTATGCGCACCATCTTCAGTAAGATAACCAGAATGATGTCGAGTAGAGACCAATGCACCTCCTATATGTTGAGAAGATTCAAAGACAGTGCATTTATGTCCTTGTTTTTCTAGCTCATAGGCAATGTACAAGCCTCGAAGTCCTGCACCGAATATTGCGACCTCAGCCATATCGATAATGTGTCACAGTTTCAAGAAGTGCTTCGACGCATTCTACTTTTGCTGTTGGAAGCATGCCGTGCCCAAGGTTGAAAATATAACCCTTCAGCGATTCAGACATTTTTAAAATTGTTTCTGCTTCATTTTTTACAGTAATTGGGTCTGTGGTCAAAAATTCAGGGTTTAGGTTTCCTTGTAGAGCGCATTGATTGTTAGTTTCAACGCACGCATCTTTAAGCGAAATCGTCCAATCTAAACTGAGAATTTTTGCGCCTGTCTTCAGTTGTTCATTAAGGCAATGATTCATACCTTTAGCATAAAGTATAACGGGAATAGGTTTTTTCAGACCGGCAATTATCATTTGAATCCACTGTAATGATTGTTTGTAGTAATTGGATGGTGTGCATACTGAGGCCCAAGAATCAAAAATTTGTACGCAGTCCACTCCAGCATCAATCTGCATATTCAGATATTGAATGATTGACTGGCTTAATTTTTCCATGAGTAAGATAAATTCTTTAGGATTTTGTTCGGCAAATTCTGAGGTCCGTGAAAAGTCTGTAGAGCTTCCTCCATCAATCATATAACAGGCGAGGGTCCAAGGAGAGCCGCAGAATCCAAGTAAGGCTTTGTCCTTACCTAAAGATTTTTTAGTGAGCTTCAGTGCTTCAGAAACATAATTTAATTTTTCAGGTATAGCCGAATCTTCTAAAGCTTCAATTTGAGCTTTATTAGTTAAGCGATATTCCATTTGGATACCACCGCCGTCCCTAAAGTTGTAGGGCTGTCCTAATGCTTCAGGAATGACCAATATATCGGAAAATATAATCGCAGCATCTAAAGGGAAGCGCTGCAAGGGTTGTAGAGTGATCTCCGTTGCAAGCTCGGGGGTTTTGACTAAAGTAATAAAGTCATACTTGCTTTTGAGTGCTCGGTATTCGGGAAGATATCGTCCTGCTTGTCTCATCAGCCAAATAGGAGGGCGATCTGTCTCTTCCAAATGAGCTGCCTTTAAAAACCGATCTCGTGAATTCATTATTTTGTATAGTGTTTATTTGAGCCAGTCTTTTTCTATGAGAAAATTTTGGTAAAGCAATGCTTCTTCAGAATTTGAATCGGGTTTATAATTGTAAGTCCAATTAACTTCGGGTGGCAAAGACATGAGTATGGATTCGGTGCGTCCGTTGGATTGAAGTCCAAATAATGTGCCTCTGTCATAAATTAAATTAAATTCAACATAGCGTCCTCTTCGATAGCACTGAAAATTTCTATGGGTATCGCTATATGGAGTATGTTTACGTTTTTCTACAATCGGAATATAAGCAGGTAAAAAACTATCTCCGATCGATTGTGTCAGTGCAAATGAATGCTCAAAATCAACTTCGTTGTAATCATCAAAAAAGACACCGCCGATGCCACGAGGCTCTTTCCTATGAGGTAAATAAAAATAACGATCACACGCTTCTTTAAAATTTGGATAAATATTTTTGCCGAAAGGTTCACAGGCATCATGTGCGGTACGGTGCCAGTGGATTGCATCTTCTTCAAATCCGTAATAGGGAGTTAGGTCATAGCCACCGCCAAACCACCAAGTGATTTCTTCGCCATCCTTCAAAACAGAAAAGTGACGAAGGTTCATGTGGCATGTAGGAACGAATGGGTTCCTTGGATGAAAGACTAAGGATATGCCCATCGCTCGAAAAGATGCATTTTCTAAATTAGGACGCTTATCTGTTGCAGAAGCAGGTAAATGCTTACCTTGAACATCGGAGAAATTGATACCGGCTTTTTCAAATATTTCACCATTTTCTAAAATTCGTGACTGCCCTCCGCCACCTTCATCTCGATTCCATTGATCTTCGATAAATGAAACAGTTTCTTCTTCTTGAAGTTTTTCTGTAATCCTGTTTTGTAATTCTAGAAAGTAGTTACGAACACTTTGTGAATTTTTTAACATGTATCTTAGCATGGAGTTAATCCTAAATTAGACAAGCCTCAGATTTATTTTAAATGTCTAAAGTTTTTATATTTGGTTGTGGTTATTTGGGTATACGTTTAGCGGATACTTTAATCAATCATGG
>JAQCDT010000155.1 GCA_027620575.1 Verrucomicrobiota bacterium | reverse complement strand
TAGACTAATATCAATGGAATAGCCTTTTAATAGATAAACGCCAAAATTTTTCCCAACCGTATCGATTTTGAAATTTTTGGATAAAATAGATTCAATCGTCTTAGAGGGCAATTGGTATACTTCAATATCAATATCTTTAGGGGACAGTCCAAGAAGACTGTCTCGAACACAGCCACCGACTAGATAAATTTCCGCACCGTGTTCTTTAAATAATTGTGTGACTCGTTCGACAGCCGATTTTTGATCTTCTGAAAATTGTTCTAAAAGCTTCACAATGGATTAGCGGACAGTCGGATCACCCCAATTTAACTTATCTCGAACAATCGAAAAATGTGTGTTGGTCTGATTGTGAATAAGCAGAAATCTCTCTTTGGCGAGTTGAATACTGATTGAACTTAAGGAGTCTTCTTGAAAATGTTTCTTGCCATCAATTGAGACCGAAGGGGCTGCTGGTAAATCATCGAATGACACTTCTATCGGTGTTTTTGAATCGAAGATTACCGAACGATTTCCAAGGGTGTGAGGGCAGATCGGAGTCATTGCGATTGCTTCTACATTTGGGCTTATGATAGGTCCGCCAGCGGAAAGATTGTAAGCAGTGGATCCTGTAGGTGTTGCGAAAATAAGACCATCGCAATGGTATTCAGAAATTAGCCTTTGTTCCGATTTTACTTTTAAACGAATCAATCCTCGATTTTCACTTTCTTTAATAACTAGGTCATTTAAAGCAAATGCGGTTTCACCTGTATTTGACTGACAAAAAAGTATAGAGCGTTCCTCAACGGAATAATTGCCTTCAAGAATGGAGGCAAAATCTTTGGTTAATTGATCGGGCTTGAAAGTGGCGAGAAAGCCAAGTTTTCCAAAATTAACACCGAGTACTTTTGTTTGTGAGTGGATAGACGCATTAAGAACACCGAGCAAAGTGCCATCCCCTCCAATCACACAACATAAATCAACGTCTTTTAAGCAATCTTTCTCCAAGGGATGTTCGGTGATCAATCGAGTGTCTTTGCCTTGAGCCTGGGCAACGCTGGCCAATGCTTCAGCGGTGGACTGAGCGTTCGGTTTGGATAAATTTATTACAAATGCTATGCTCTGTATCGGAGTCATTGAAAATTCAACAGTGTCTGTTATTGTTCATGTGCGACAATACATGTTTTTGTCAAACCAACAAGAAATTCTTTATTGCCGTCTGTCCCTTTAATCGGCGAATCGATATGTCCAATGATTTCTGAATGGGGTAGGGAATTTTTGCAAAAACTTAAGAGATCGTCACATATTCTTTGATGAATAGAGGGGTCTTTTATGATTCCTTTACCTTCATCAACTTCATGTTTTTCTGCTTCAAATTGAGGTTTTATTAGAGCGATGAGAATACCGTTTTCGCCCAAGACATTCCATACAGCAGGCAGAATTTTTTTTAATGATATAAAAGAAAGATCCATGACAATTCGTGGGTATTCATCGTGGGGCAAGTCACTCGCCTTCAAGTAGCGTGCATTGTATTTCTCTATATTGGTGACTCTGGAATCTTGAATTAATTTGTTATGCAATTGGGCACGGCCTACATCAATACAGGTGACGTGCTCAGCCCCATGTTGCAAACAGCAATCGGTGAAACCTCCCGTAGAGGCTCCTACATCTAAGACTAGGCAATCTTGCATGGATACGGAAAATTGTTCTATGAAGCCTTTGAGCTTTTCTCCACCACGACTGACAAATTGGGGTGGTTCAAGGACTCGTATCGGAGCGTCCTGCAATACCATCTGTCCAGGTTTATCCAACCTCTGTGTTTCTTGCATAACTTTTCCCGCAAGAATTAAAGCTTTGGCCCTAGAGCGTGAGTCTACTAAATGATTAGCGACTAACCATTCATCTAATCGAAGTTTTTTCTTTTTGGTCACTGTTTTAGGCTTTGGATTGATCGAATACGACTGAGTCTACGTCTAGACTTGGTGCTTGCACTCTCTTGGTAATTTACAATTCATAAGGTTCCATAAATTAGTTTTATGAACAGACCAATAGATACATTAATTTCTGTGGATAAGGCAAACAAAGATTTAGCTGAAGATTATGCTGAATCTTTAAACATTACTTTTTGTGAAACCGAGTTGAGTGATGGATTATCGAGTAAAGCTTTTGCAAAAAAAATGGCGGATAAAACGGAGAAAGACTGCATACTGCTCATGGATGAGGCAGGCTTGCATTTGCAGATGTTGCAACCGGCTGTTTTTAAAATACAGGTGAATTTTGTCTCATCGCAAATGGAATATAGGCGTATTAAGGGTGGTGGACGCAATCAACTCATAGCCAAGGCGGTGGGGCTTAAGCCCAATGTATCTCCAGTGATTTACGATGCGACTGCTGGTTTGGGTAAGGATGCTTTTGTATTAGCCAGTTTAGGGTGTCATGTACTCATGGCAGAGCGAAACCCATGGGTGCGTGTACTTTTGGAAGATGGCTTGAGACGAGCAGCGATTGTTGCGAAAGATAAGCCCGAGCTAAAAGTCATTATAGAGCGTTTAAAATTAGTCGCTACTGATGCGGAAGAGTTGTTCAAATTAACGCATGCCAAACCACCTGAGGTGATTTATTTAGATCCAATGTTTCCTCATCCTGAAAAAAGAGCTCTAGTGAAAAAGGATATGCAAATGTTGCAATATCTTGTCGGTGAAGATGGAGACGCAGAAAATTTACTTAATAGAGCTTTATCAACAGAGGTGGAACGAGTTGTGGTCAAGCGACCGAGGACGGACGAGGCAATCGCTTCAAAGCAAGCAAGTTATGTATTGGAAGGTAAGCGTAATCGTTATGATATCTATTTGCATTCGGGCAAAACTTGATTTTAAAGTAACAGTACAGGCACGGAGCTTGTATGGATAATTGAACAAATACTGTAGAATAGAGCGAAAAAAATGATGGATCCAAGATATTCAAAACTAGCCAGTGTGCTGACTCAGCATTCTATTGATCTCAAAAAAGGCGAAAGGGTCTTGATTGATGTGTATGATATTCCTGAAGCGATGGTCATCGCTCTGATCCGCTCAGTAAGGTCTCTGGGAGGCATTCCTTATGTGAATTTAAATAATGGAAGAATCCAAAGAGAGTTGATTGCTCATTTGGATGAAGGGCAATTTGATTCTCAATCTGCTTGGCAATTACAACAGATGAAAGGGATGGATGCCTATATTGCGATTCGAGGTTCGGATAACATTTACGAAATGTCGGATGTGGAGGCCAAAAACA
>JAQCDT010000154.1 GCA_027620575.1 Verrucomicrobiota bacterium | reverse complement strand
AGTTCACCTATGGGAGCCTAAAAGCAGAAATTTGCGATATTAAAGTCTTCGACGAGAAGGGGCAGCAGAGTACAGTTTTGGAATCGGGCAAAAAATTTTCTGTGACATTTCGGGCAGGGGCTAAAGAAAAAATTTCTAAGCCGATCTACGCTATGGTAATTCGCGATACTAAGGGCCAACAGATTTATGGACAAAACACATATTTTGCTGGCACACCAACGGATGACCTTGAAGTCGGTTCTGAAATAAAGGTAACTTTTCTACAATCACTAAACTTAGGCTCTGGTGATTACCTGATTTCACTGGGTTTAACCAGGTTTGAGAAAGAGCAACTACAAGTCATTCACAGGAGGTATGATGCAATAGAAATAAAGGTGGTGAATTTCGACGGTTCAATCGGATTAGCCAATTGTTTTAGTTCCATCAATTTTAATTCAGTATCCGAAAACTCAAATTAAATTCAGTCATTTAATTTATCAAAAATAAGTTGAATATGCCACAAATTTCAGCCAAAAAAATAAAGGGCTTTGCCGAAATTGGTCCCCTTTATCACGACTTTTCATTTTTTGGTGCGAGTAACGAGCAATTGAGTGATCACTTTATCAAAAATCAAAAAGCCAAGGCACCCGTAATTACTGCTTACATAGCTTATGCGAAGGCGATGTGCGAAACTACAGATGACTCCCCCAACCCCTCATTTACTGAGCTTTTTTGTGCTGATGGATACTACACAATGGTTGCTTCACGACTAGGTTGCTCGCCATGTTTAGGTATTGATAATAATAGCGAAGGACACCTCAATAAAGCCGAATCAGTTGTCGAGATACTTGGTTTGCAAGATTGCCACTTCATACAATCTGAAATCAATAAGGAATCGTTTTTTGAACAAACAGATATTGTTGCAAATCTTGGAGGCCTTTATCATGTAAGTAATCCAAGAGAAATCCTCCAGAATTCATTTTTTCAAGCACGCCAATTTCTTATCGTGCAAAGTGTCGTCTCCTTAGCAACAGACCATGATACTTATTTCGAAGTACCTGCACCAGGATGGTCATGGGGGTGCAGATACAGTCGATCATCTTTTCATAGAATGATTTCTGAACTTTGCCCCAACATAATTGATTATCATTTTAATGAACTCCCAGGAAACTCAAGATTAGAGGATAGAGGTAGTGTTTATTATTTAATCAAAAAGTAAAGAGATAGCGAACTGCTTTGGTGTCTGGAGAACAGATGTGATAGTAACTTACACAATGTTAGTGGCTTGTATTGTCACCATTTTATCTAAACAGCTCGGATTCATATTATTGAATAACTTGAGTTAAAAGTTACACTTATCAGTTCTTATTTCGAATTATGAAATCAGGTATCAGAAAATTTTTATTTCCATTGATTCTTTCTCTTTTAATCTCAGGTATTTGCTCATTTTTTTGGCGCGTACAAACAATGCCTTATCACTTCAGCATCATAGTTCAGTCTTCATCTGAATATGTTGCCCGACTATTTATTGATACAGGAGAGGGATATAACGAGGGAAAGTCTAAGTCTGTTACTTTAAATGATTCGAATAGTTTTAAAGAATACACATTCCCTTTGCCAAAAAAGAGAATACATCATCTTAGACTAAGTCCGTTTTCGACTTCTGGTCATATTGTCTTAAAGGAAGCAGCCATCCGAGGTAGAGATAAAATAAATGGTGAATACGAAGTTCTTCATGAATTCAACATGTCTTCAATTCGCTCAATTAACGAGGTAGACCTTTCTTATTCTCACAATGCAAATTTAATCGTAGAAGCACCGATAGGAACTCAAGACCCGATAATTGAAATACATCTAGAATCCCCTCTCGAAGACTGGGAAATTAAGGATTTTTTAGATCGGGAGTGGTGGCACAAAATTGTCATTCTCTCATTATTTATAATCCCAATTATCGCAATATCCCTACCCAATCAAAAAAAGTCCCCCAAACTGAAAACCATTTCATTCAGGATAGGATCGGAAAAAGTTATTTTAAAAAATGGTCAATACCATTGCATTGAAACCAAAAGATGCTATCGAGACACTGATAAAGAAAAGATTTTTGAGATCTTGAATCTCATAAATACCGGCACTAAATGGAAAGAAGCTGTAGAAGAGTCTTTCGCTGAAACTAATCCTTGGTTGAACTCCATCGTTACCAGTCCCAAGCGATTCAAATTTCTTGAAGAAATGACCTTAAGCAAGAATCAGCTTGTGCTGGACATCGGTGCGGGATGGGGACAAACGACCATTCCGCTGGCTCGGGCACACAAGGTTTGTGCACTGGAACCAACACCCGAAAGATTGGACTTCATTCAGGCAGCGGCAAAACAAGAAAATGTCACAGAGAACCTATTTTTTATCGGATCGGACTACATGGAAGTAGAATTCCAGACCAAATTCGATCTGATCTTAAGTATAGGTGTATTTGAATGGATTGGAGCCTTTCGAGAAGATGGTGAAGCCGAAGAGCTACAAGCTGCCTTTCTTGCAAAAACTAAAAAAGACCTCGGAAGAGATGGAAGATTGGTCATAGGGATTGAGAACAGACTAGGGCTTAAATACCTACTTGGAGCAAACGACGATCACATCGGAATTCCTGACATATCATGCCACACAAAAGACTTAGCTAAGGAGAAATACAAATATATTACTGATAATGAGCTTCGTTGTTTAACATACAGCTTAGCCGAATATGAAAAGATGCTGAAGAACGCAGGGTTTCAAGAAATTCAGTTTTATGTATCCCTTCCTGACTACAAATTACCTGAAAAGATTTTTCCGATTAAGGAGAATAAATGCAAAATGAATGACTTCATCCTAAGCGGCGGTTGGATTGATGAACATGATGGCACCAATGGTTCAGCCCTTAAAAACCAAAAAGAACTTAACTCTTTATATCTATCACTCGCCGAAATGGGATTAGCCCATTATTTTGCTCCTAGTTTCTTTATTGAAGCCTCATAAAATGCTAAAATTGATACCACCAATACCTAAAGAATACATCATAAAGTTGCTACCCAATTTGGTGAATCAGCCCAAGATCATTGGTGAGTTAATTGAACTCGAAGCCAGTGCCACATTGACTCATGCACGTAAAAGATTCTTCAGTCTCCGCTTGGACGGATCGCCCGACCTTCACCTTTCATACGGAGTAGGATTAAAGGATACATATGAGCGCTCAAAAGCATTTAATTCCGCCCTTCCTCAATACACATGTAAACCAGCTTTCATAGTTGAAGATGGCGAACGGCAC
>JAQCDT010000008.1 GCA_027620575.1 Verrucomicrobiota bacterium | reverse complement strand
ATCCAGTGATGTACGAGCGCCAATCTCCTCCTCGCTCAACGACCTATAGTGAATCCCCGCATCTAAATTTTGCACAAAGGATTGCACTTGTGCGTTGTTTTGAAGCAAGACTGCAAACGATACCTCCAGTGCTAAACGCCCAACGACCGACTCAATTAATTGATTCACCCAAGCATGCTGAACAAAGCGAGGGTAGCCCTGCTTCATCGCTGAAACAACATAGTCCGCATGTTCTTCATAAGCACACACGTCCGCTAGAGTGGGTACATTGGAAACTACCGCATGCGGATTATTTGGCACAGGCTCACCGAGAACATATTTTTGCTTTAGACTCATATTGAAGTAGTCGCTTTATAAAACTATTTTTTTTATGAAAGCGAGCAATGCTTTACATTTTTTAATCCTATGACAGGTTATGGGCATGGGATTAACTCGTAGAAACTTTACTAAAAAACTTTTTGTTTCCAGTTTTGCTGTACCTCTACTCACACTCACTCCCCACAATCTTTTGGCATCGGTCACTTATGTCGTTAAGTCAGGTGATACCCTATCTCGAATTGCTCAACAAAATGGGACCACCGTTACTAAAATTAAACAACTCAATCAGCTGAAATCCGACCTAATCAAAGTTGGACAAAAACTGCAACTCCCCGACCCCCAATATTATTCCTACCGCAACCCAGTTCGCCACCTGATTCACCAAAATAAAAAAATCAAGGTAGATCTAAAAAAATGGCAAATCATCGTAGTTCACCACAGTGCCACGAACCGAGGAAATGCATCTATGTTTGACACTTCCCATCGAAAACGAGGGATGCAAAACGGACTGGCTTACCACTTTGTCATTGGAAACGGCACCGACACCAAAGACGGGCAAATTGAAATGGGTTCACGTTGGCTCAAACAACTCCAAGGTGGACATGTGAAAAATCATTACATCAACGAGGTCGGAATCGGTATCTGCTTAGTCGGCAACTTCGAAAAAAATAAGCCCACCGCTCGGCAACTCAAATCACTCACCGCTTTAATCGACTGGCTGCAAGGCTCTGTTCTCAAAAAACGTGTCAAATTCGCTGGACATAAAGACATCGAAAAAAATCTCTGCCCAGGTAAAAATTTTCCACTTAAAACCTACCATAGGAAATATTCCGTCTAATCGACCCTTCGGTCTTTCCTCATTTTAAATAGCTTTAATAGTGACGGATTCAGTGACGGATTTGAGAGCCGTAATACGACCGCCCTAAATTAGATTTAAAATTCAGGGCGATCGCTTATTAGGACACGTTATTCTAATTAGCAAGACAGCTAAAAGCAAAAATCTACCTTTAACATACCTAAAAGAAACAGTTTAATATGAAACTACATTCATTAGTAATACCATTTCAAAGTATTAATTTAATTAATCAGAATGCTCCGTCAACGATATTTATCTTTTTTTTTAGAAATAAATGATTATCACTGAGTCTATGGGAATTATGGACTACAGCTTACTCGACAGCGGAGCGGGAGAAAAATTAGAACGCTTCGGTGATTATACGCTAATACGCCCCTGTTCGCAGGCTATTTGGTCAAAAGATGCAAGCAAGGCAGAGTTATGGAAGAACGCCCATGCATCATTCAATCGTAAACAAGGCCTCAACTGGCAAGGGAGAGATCGCTTACCGAGCAATTGGGTTATTCAGATAAACTCGGTTCACATGAAACTCTCCACCACCGACTTTGGACATATTGGAATCTTTCCTGAAACCATTCAGCTATGGGATGCGATCCAAGCAAAAATTAAAACAGCGAATGCCAAGCGTACACAACCTCTGAAATTTCTCAACTTATTTGCCTACTCGGGCGGTGCTACTATGGCCGCTGCCCATGCGGGAGCCCACTGTTGTCATGTGGACGCTTCCAAGGGGATGGTCCAATGGGCTAGAGACAACGCAGAAATCAACGGCCTCAGTGAACATCCCATTCGTTGGATTGTTGATGATGTGAATAAATTTCTACAAAGAGAAATTAGGCGAGGCCATCGCTATGATGGAATCCTGCTTGACCCACCTTCTTTTGGACGAGGGAAAAGCGGGGAACTGTATAAAATTGAACATGCCATGCTGGAAACAATCGATAACGTCAAACGTGTACTCAGCGATCCCTTTGCCTTTGTCTATCTCACCTCTCACACACCGGGCCTCACGCCGACTGTTCTCAGCAATTTACTCAAAAAAATGGGAAAAAATGGGAATATTACTTCAGGAGAGATGCTCTTGATAAGCACAGATACAGATTCTACCCAAGCTCAGACCTTGAATATTCCCAATGGGACATGGGCTTGTTTAGATAATGTATAATACTTCTCGTAATACTTCATTTAAATCCTTCGTTCTTTTATTCTTCGTTCTTTTAGAGTGCAGATATCTTCCTAAAACAGTTGTAACAATTGGATTTTCATTTAGGTTGTTCATAAGGAAACACTTTTAAGAAATCCCTTAATCGACTACTGAAACTCGCAGCCATCTATCTAATTTTAGATATGTCTTTATGAATCGCTTAATTAAATCTAAGTACCCTAAGCCATTCAGTTTACAAAGATTGATCGAGTCAAAGACGTGCTTCATACCCGTCTTGTACTATTTCTGTGCCTGCATCGGTATTGCTGTCTTTTTATTTAAGCCTATTCATAGCTTAAATGCAAATGAGGTTCAGCAAGTCCCCAACCAAATCATTGTAAAATACAAAGACCCAAGTTTTTCTCCTTTAACAACAGGAGAAACCTCACCCAACTATCGTTATAGCCCGCTTTTTTCGGGGCGAGTCGATGTCGTATTAATTGAAGGCGAAAATATCCAGCAACTCTTCGAAGAACTCAAGAACGACCCGCAGGTTGAATATGTAGAACTGAACTACAGCAAAGAAACCTCAACTATTTTGTTAGAACGAAGCGACCGCCCAAATGATGCTCAATTTAGCAATCAATGGGGACTCAACAACGCAAATTCTGAAAGCGGAGGCGATGTTGATTTTTTGGAAGCACTCGCGCTCTCTCGACCCAGCTCAACCGAGAATCCAATCATCATTGCTATTATAGATTCAACCTTTAACACCAAACACCCTGACTTAATCAATCAACTATGGGTCAATGAAGAAGAAATCCCCAACAATGGAATCGACGATGATAACAACGGCTATGTCGATGATATCCACGGATTTGATTTCGTAAACCAAAGCCCCGATGTGATTGGAAGTGATGACCACGGTACCCATGTCGCTGGTATCTGTGCAGCCGAAAAAAATAACGAAATAGGTATTTCGGGCGTCTTTCCCAATGTTAAATTCATCGCTCTTGCATGTTCAAACGGCCCGATTTCGCTCAGCAATGCAGCCACTTATAGTGCTATGGATTATGTCATCCAATTAAAAAATAGAGGCTACAACATCGTCGCTGTTAACGCCTCCTATGGAGGCGATATTTATAGCCAAATTGAATATGACACCATAAAGAATTTATCGGATAACGGAATTCTCTTGTGTACCTCCTCTGGCAACGAAGGATGGAATCTTGATTTAGAAAAAGACCTCAACCAAAATGGTATATTGGATGAAGGCGAAGACATCAACGGAAACGGAATCTTTGAAATTGCCTTTCCCAATAGTTATGACCTCCCCAATATAATCAGTGTTGCCTCAATCAGACAAGAGCGAGGACTCGCACTCACTTCAAACTACGGAGTGGCCGAAGTCGATGTCGCTGCACCGGGCGATTTTATTTTCTCCACTCTCAATTTAGATTTACTTTTAGAAACTCAAGATATCACTCTAAGTAATGGAACGACCTTAGAGAATCAATACATCGATAATGCTTCAAACGTCTCTGGCGAATCACTCTCTGGACTTCTTGTTGAATGCGGAATCGGTCAGATAGAAGAATTCCCCCCTGAAGTCGATGGAAACATTGCCCTGATCGAACGAGGCACCCTCTTATTTTATGAAAAAGTTTTAAACGCCATGAATGCAGGAGCCACTGCCGTTATCATTTACAACAATGTTGAAGAAAATGCAACTGGACTGAGAAACTGGACTCTAGCTGCCGTGGCCAGTGCCCCATGGATTCCCTCATTCAGTATCAGCAGAGCCGATGGCCAAAGCCTACTGCAAACACTCCCCTTAACCGCTACACTTAGACCCTACATCCAAAGAATCGATCCCAACAGCAACGCATACGGATACCTATCGGGCACCTCCATGGCTTCCCCATTCGTCACCGCAGCCGTCGCATTTGCCGCTCACAACTTCCCCGATGAAACGATGATTGAACGACGTAACCGCATCCTCAACAATGTCGCCACTCGCTCGGACCTCTCAGATAAAGTCGCCACCGGAGGCGTAGTCAACCTACGCAAAATCGTCGATACCGATGAAGATAATTTACCCGACTGGTGGGAGATGGAACACTTCAACACCCTCACCAACAGCGATGCCTTGGACAGCGACAACGACGGCTATACCAACCGTGAAGAATTTCTCAGTAATACCGACCCCACAGTCGACTACGATACCCCTAACTTCAAAACCCAACTCGCCATCTCCGATCTACAAGCCAACGAGGAAACTTTGGAGTTCAGCTTCATGGCTTATCCAGGTCGTCAATACAGTATTCAAAGTTCCGATTCACTTGATAACACTTGGCAAACCGAAACCACCTATAGTGGCGATGGAACTCAGATTAAAGCCAGTGTTTTCAACTACCAATTCACTGGAGAAAATCAAAAATTCTATCGCGTCGAAGCCACTGAATAAGGCCCTCTAGAGCCGATACACCCCTACCGCTTCACAAACTTCGCTTTCTCGGGAGGCTTGAGTCCTTGGGCTTCGTAAACCGTTTTGAAGTGCATTTTGGCGGTTTGTTCAAGTCCATCGACGCCTTCATTTTCAAAGATTTGGGTGGCTTGTTTGAGGACTTCTTTGCTCGCTCCTTTTGAGAGTTCGATTTCTGCTTGAATGGAAAGTGTTTTCATTTCTTTGATGTAGGTGGCACGGGCCACGATGGAGGCGGCGGCGACTACGGGATCGGATTCGGCTTTGGTGCGAGAAATGAGCTTGAAGTTGGGATGCTCTTTTTTCACATAGGGATCGACCAAGGGTTGCTTTGAGAATTGGTCGAGGATACCCCAAGGTGCGGGGCGTACTTTGAGGGCTTCGTTGAGGGCTCGTCCATGATACCAGGCCAAGAGCTTGTTTAAGTTTTCCCCGAATTTTACATAGAGCTGGTTATATTTTAACATGCGAGCAAAGACGGTTTTGACCACGACCCCTTTGGTCTCTCGAATGATTTTATCCAGTTTGATAATTTTACTATCGGTGATTTTTTTACTGTCGGCGATCCCTGCTTTGAGCCATTCACGCACCATGTCACCATCGGCAATCACACAGGCGGCGATCAAGGGGCCGAAGACATCGCCTTTCCCGCTTTCATCACAGCCAGCATGGAGTTCAAACCATTCGGGGTGATTGACTTCATCATAGCCCAGTCGCACCTCACCGGTGATTTGGGGCTCGAGGGTCATTTGGACAAATTCTTCGGTACGTTTACCTGAGACGACAAGCTTTCCGCTTTTGTATCCGACGACATTGAGTTTTTCGCCTTTGTAGGCAAAGAGTGAATAGTTCACGCTGTAATGGTCCCATTGTCCGAGTTGCCCACTTTCAATTAAGTCCTGCAGTTTGTCCATCTGCTCAGGGGACAGTTCGAGGGTGTACATTGAGCGCTTCTTTTCTTTATCTTCCTTGTTTGCCATCTTTGAAAAATTGTTTCTTTATCAATCTTTAAGTGGTGAGAGATTTAGACAATCCTAAACTCGAAATTCTACTCAGCTTTTCTTGTGATTAATCATCCCACAGCATTCCGTTTGGCTCTCTTAACTTGGTATCAGCAAAACCAAAGAAGCCTGCCTTGGCGAACTGAGCCGAGTCTGTATAAGACAGTAGTCTCGGAGTTTATGTTGCAACAAACACAAATCAAAACGGCACTGCCGTATTTTGAGCGTTGGATGCAACGCTTTCCAGATTTCAAGACTTTGGCCGATGCGGAAAGTGATGTGGTTTTGAAGCATTGGGAAGGCTTGGGTTATTATAATCGAGCGAGGAATCTCCATAAGGTCGCCCAGTGGATGCGAGATTCAGAGGAGGTCCCCGATACAGTGGAGGCTTGGAAGGCTTTACCGGGGATTGGCGATTATACAGCGGCGGCGATTGCTTCGATCGCTCAAGGGATTCCTTCGGCGGTGGTGGATGGGAATGTGGTGCGAGTCTTGGCTCGCTTGACCAATGAGCAGACAGCCTTTGCGAATAATGGAAAGGCGGTGGATTTTTTCAAAGGTTTAGCCAATACCTTACTGGACTCGGAGTCTCCCGGGGATGCCAATCAAGCGATGATGGAATTGGGGGCGACTGTCTGCACAAAGGGCAATCCTCAGTGTGGACTGTGTCCGCTTCAGACTTTTTGTCAGGGCTTTGCACAAGGTTCGGTGGCTGACTTGCCAAAGATTCAGAGGGCGAAGCGTGAGAAGGTGAAACTGAATCGAGGGCTAGCCATTCAGCAAAAGAAAATTTTGCTGCATAAAATTGGCACAGAGGCGAAACGCTTAAAGGGGCATTATGAAATCCCTAATCTTGAATCCTTAAACCTTTCAGAGAATTCGGATAGACTGGAAGTGGTGTCGATTCGGAGACGAGCCATTTCTAATCAATCGATTGAAGAGCAGCTTTTTCGAGTGTCCGCAGAGGGACTATCTTTCGAGGGAGACGAGGCGTTGAATTGGATTGATTTTAGCGAAATAAATTCCATTCTCTTATCAGGTCCGCATCGTCGATGGCTGAAGGAATATTTACAAACACTTGATAATAACTGAATCAGGCATTTATTCTAACTTAAACTTTTACTTTTACTTATTGTTATCTTAAACTAAAACCTAGCGAATGAACTTAGAGGCACTCTATTCCGATGTAACTTCTGAAGAGATTGATAAAATCGATCTCCTACCTCGTGATGCCAAAATGGAACACCTTGCTTTGTTGAAAAATTTACCGACCCGTGATGCTTTAAAGGAAATTGCCGAAGCGTCTGAATTACCCCTACTCAATTCCTTTAAGTTGATTGATAATCCTTCTCAGCACCTGCCTGTGAAATTGATTCATGAATATCACTGTGTGCCTATTGAAGATACGAGTATTGAAGATGGAGACGGAAATTCTATTGCTTTGGTTACACTGTGGCCGCCTGACTCACAAATGGATCGTTGGATTTTTGCCAGCTGTGGCAAGAAACCGAAGTGGTACTTGGGCGACCCAGAAAAGATCAACGATACGATCACAGAGCATTTTGGCGTGGGGGCGGATAGCTTAGATGAGTCGAGTTTAATCCAAGAGGACTCGGAAGAAGCTGAGGTCGAAGATGAAGATGCAGCGATTATTCGCTTTGTGAATGAGGTGATTTTCAAAGCGGTGAACGACCGAGCGACTGATATTCATTTTGAGCCTTTGCGAGATTCCTTACAAATCCGCTATCGAATTGACGGTGAATTGATCTCCATTCGTGTGCCTGACAATTTAATCCGATTCCAAGATGCAATTATTTCTCGCCTTAAAATCATGGCGAAATTGAACATTTCAGAGAAGCGTCGCCCACAAGATGGTCGTATTTCCTTTGCTTCTGGCGAATCCGAATTGGATATTCGTATCTCAACTATTCCCACTATGTATGGTGAGAGTATCAGTTTGCGTCTGCTCAACCAAAAATCCAAGCCATTGACTATGAAGGAATTAGGCTTATCAACACACGAAGAGCGTATTTTGGAAAAGGTGTTGAGCTCTCCTCATGGCATTATTTTGGTCACTGGGCCAACGGGTTCAGGTAAGTCCACTTCACTCACCGCATTTATTCGTCTGATCAATCGTCCCGAACGAAGAATCATCACTGTAGAAGATCCGGTGGAATATGAAGTGCCAGGGATTAATCAAACTCAGGTGCACCCAGAAATCGGTTTAACCTTTGCCCAATCACTTCGATCTGTGCTTCGTCAAGACCCTGATGTGATAATGGTGGGGGAAATTCGAGATCGTGAAACCGCCGATATTGCTATTCGTGCGTCTTTGACGGGTCACTTGGTATTGAGTACCTTGCACACCAATGATGCTCCGGGTGCTTTGACTCGTCTGATCGATATGGATATAGAGCCTTTCTTAATTGCTTCTTCCGTAGAGTTGATTGTCGCTCAACGATTGGTTCGCAAGCTTTGCCCAGATTGTGCTCAGCCTGCACAATACGAAGCTGGCTATCTAGAAAACTGCCTCAAGCTGATGAATATACCGGTAACTGAGGAGAATTTAAACCACCCTATTTATACTGCCGGTGGTTGTGACAAATGTCGAAATATAGGATTTAAGGGACGAATTGGAATTTTTGAATGCCTGTCCGTCAGTGAAAAAATCCACGAACAAATAGTACAAAAGGCGTCAGCACGGACGATTCGTCAAATAGCGGTCGAACAAGGGATGCGATCACTGACCGAAAGCGGATGGAATCATGTAAAGCAAGGCTTAACCACGATAGAAGAAGTCATGCGCTACGCAGAAATTGATACCGAAGAAGAGAACTAGTTTTTGGATCGATCCGATTCAATCGCTTTCAACTTCTCGTACTCCTTATCAAATTTTTCTCGATTGCAATTACAGTGCAAGCACAGTGGTGAGTTATATTTTAAGGCGAATTTCTCATGCCATTTTAAAGGCGTGTTTTGACCTTTCTCCACAAGCTTGAGTGCATCACTACAACTTGGAAAAATATGCCCTAAAAATCCATAAACTGCATCGGCTAAAGAAAATTTTTGTTGTCCCATAATTGCATACGCTAGATAGTTTTTTTTATTTTTCCAATCAATAGATACTTTTTTTATGTTCTTATTACTCAAACATTCACGGATGTATAGGCAAAAATTTTGTGCCTTAGTCAGTTTGGGGCTATTTTCCCTAGTTTCCTTGAATGCTACGGACTCAACTATAATCGAAGAAGCCGAAGCGCTCTTTATTCAAGGTTCTGTCGATGCGTCTATTGAGCGACTGGAAAGCCTTGATTTAGATGCCAATCCGCAAGCTTTGGTTATGTTGGCATCGATTTATTGCCATAAAAAAGAATGGCAGAAATTAAGTCGATTGGTTGAGGATATACAGGCTGTCCCTTATTTAGAGGATCTATCGTACTACTTTTCTGGCCGTATTGCCCTTGCTAACAACCGCCTAGGGTCAGCCCGAAGGGCTTTTGAGAAGGCTGCGAGAGAACGTCCGTCTGGCACCCAATTCATTCAAGGGCATATCTATTTTTATCAAGCAATCTGTCTGCTCAAACTGAAACAAATAGAACAAGCCTCTGATGCTTATAAAAAGGCTATAGAGAATAATTTCGCAGCAGAATCGGTAGAAGAAATCATTCAATTAACTCAATTTCATGCACTCTTTGCTGATGCACAAACGATTATTAAGTACCTGAATACTTATCCAGAATCTTTACTTCAAGAAGATGCTCAAATCGGGGCACTGCTGGGCCGTGCTTATTTGAATGAAGATTTGCATTTTCTAGCCATCAAATCATTCAGTGAATCACTCGCACTTGAGCCTGAGCAAGCATCCATTCTTGCTTTGCGAGCCAACGCTTATCGTATCATTCAAAACTATACCGCCAGCTTAGCCGATATAGAAGCAGCGCTTGAAATCGCACCCAAGGTGAGCGAATTGAATTATATCCTCGGCTTAATACATTTTGAAATGGGCCAGCTAGACGCTGCCAATACTGCCTTCCGTGAAGTTTTTCCGTATATGCAAGAAGACAGTAATTTTTTACTCCTCTCTGCCCAATTAGCCTATACCGTTAAGGATCTGACTTTTGCTAAGCAAACCTTGAATCGATATTTTCAATTAATAGAAGATGTCGCTCATATCAATGCACATTATCTCTCGCTATTGCTCGAAGATGGCGACTCAAGAAATGATTTACCCAAGCCACAATCTTTGGATTGGGTCTTTTTCGAAAACTATGCCAAGGCAAAAAATTCGGTGGATTATATTTTATCTAGAACAAATAGTGCTAGCCTGACTTTTTTTATGGCTCAAGTGGCCAAGTCGAATGCAGATTCTCTTACAGAAAAACGCTTACTCGAAACAACTTTAGAACGAGCCATGGAAAATTCGCCCGAATATCTCTGTGCTCACTGGCAATTAAAAGCACGAGAAAACTAATTTTTTACTTGCAGAAGCGATAAAGAAATTCATTTTGTGAACCTTAGCGCTAAAGTTCATCCTTTCATATAGGGTCAACTTCTCGACTGCCTTTAAGGTCTAGCGGTTGGTGCGGCACTTGCTGCCCAACGGTTTCGAACACTCGAAATCCACAGTCGTGCAATTCAAATAAAATATGTCAGAAAACTCAATTATCGATAAAGCAGCAATTATCAAAGAATTCGGAAGCAACGAAACTGATACAGGTTCGTCCGAAGTTCAAATCGCACTTCTCAGTGCTCGCATCAAACACTTAACTGAACACTTACGTGATCATAGAAAAGATTTTCACTCACGCAGAGGTCTTATTGCCCTGACTGCAAGACGTAGAAAACTTCTCGATTATCTAAAACGCACTGCATTCACACGCTATACTAATATTTTAGAGAAGCTGAATTTGCGTCGATAGAACACTTTACCAGCCGGATCTACTCAAACACTAGGTCCGGCTTTTTTATTTATTAAAAAGTAAACTGACTTAGCTCTAATTATAAAACGGGTCCTATCCCCACTAGGTCGCAAAAAAAGAAACACGAAATATGAAACAAAAACACAATGTCATCGTTGACAACTTAGATATAGAAATCTCAACCGGAACACTTGCAGGACTTGCTAGTGGAGCCGTCACCATTCGCTCAGGCGAAACCAGTCTATTCGTATCAGCCACAGCGGCTTCTGCCTTGAGACCGGGTCAAGATTTCTTCCCATTAACCGTAGATTATAAAGAAAAATTCTCAGCAGCAGGAAAATTTCCTGGCGGTTATTTTAAAAGAGAAGGCAAACCTTCAGAAAAAGAAATTCTGACTTCACGTCTTTGTGACCGTCCACTCAGACCACTTTTCCCCAAAGGCTTCATGAATGAAGTCCAAGTGATTGGTATTCTTTTATCCACAGACGGAAATAATGAACCCGATATTTTAATGGTGAATGCTGCATCGGCTGCATTGATGATTTCCGATGTGCCATGGAATGGGCCGGTCGGTTGTGTTCGTATCGGACAAATTGACAATGAATTCATCGTCAATCCAACAAATGATGAAATGCTCGATTCAGACCTAGATCTAATCTATGTCGGTACTGAAACCGAAATGCTTATGATTGAAGGTTCTGCAGAGTTTATTTCTGATGAGCGTTTTTATGAGGCTTTGGAATTTGCGCAAAAGTCCATCCAGCCAATCATCGCAGCACAAAAAGAACTGACAAAGATTGCAGGTAAAGCGAAGAAGGAATTCCCATTGGTGATCACACCAAAGGAAGTGACTGACTTCTGTGAAGAACAAGCGAAAGATAAGATTATCGAAGCTTTAGCGTTTGACAGTTACACGGAAAGAAAGATGGCCATTGAAAAGATCATCAATGAGACAAATGAAGCATTGGATGCAAAATTCGGTGAAGGGAATGTCGATAGTAATGACGTAGCTCGTGCATTTGATGAATTGCAAGAGAAGCTTTACCGTAAAAATATCTTAGATACCGGAAAGCGTGTCGATGGACGTGGAGTAAAAGATTTAAGAACAATCTCAGCGGATAGTGGACTTGTACCAAGAGTGCATGGTTCAGCGGTGTTCAATCGTGGTGAAACCCAAGCACTGGTGATCGCTACTTTAGGAACCAGTAAAGATGTTCAAGAAATTGATGGTTTAACTGGGGGTGCAACCAGCAAATCATTCATATTGCACTACAACTTCCCTCCATTCTCCGTCGGTGAAGCCGGACGCTTTGGATTTACAGGTCGTCGTGAGATTGGCCATGGTGCATTAGCCGAACGTTCTTTACTGCCGACTCTACCACCTGAAGATGAATTCCCATATTCTATTCGACTCGTCTCTGAAGTGATGAGTTCAAATGGCTCAACTTCTATGGCAAGTATCTGTGGTGGCTCGATTGCATTGATGGATGCAGGTGTTCCTGTTTCTAATCCTTGTGCGGGTATCTCATGTGGTCTTGTTACAGAAAAAGATGATTCAGGTAAGATCGTTAAACATGTAGTCTTAACCGATATTCTTGGTGCTGAAGACCACTTTGGCGATATGGACTTAAAAATCGCAGGTACAGTAGAAGGTATCACGGGATTCCAACTGGATCTTAAAATCCCAGGGCTTCCATTTGATATTACACTCGAGGCTTTGAAGCAAAATAAGGAAGCACGTCATGCGATTCTCGGAATTATGTCTGAGCATTTGAGTGCTCCAAGACCTGAGTTGAGAGAACACGCACCTCGTATTCATAGTTTACAAATTGATCCTGATAAGATCGGTGCCTTGATTGGTCCAGGCGGTAAAAACATTCGCCGTATCACTGAAATCTCAGGTGCTCAAATCGACATCAACGAAGACAACAGTGGTAAAGTACTCATCTTTGCAACAAGTAAAACAGCTATGGATCGTGCGATTCAAGAAGTTGAGCTTTGCACAGCTGAAATCCAAGTTGGAAAAACTTATCGAGGTATCGTAAGAGGGATAAAGGACTTTGGTGCATTTGTTGAATGCTTACCGGGTAAAGAAGGTCTCGTTCACATTTCAGAACTTGCAGACTTCCGTGTGAATAAGACTGAAGACATTTGCAAATTAGGTGATGAAATGGTGGTCAAGTGCATTGGCCTTGATAAAGGAAAAGTGAAGCTTTCTCGTAAAGCGGCATTAGAGAAGAGCGAAACGGAAAGCAGTGATACTGAAGCTGATTCCGAAGCATCTGATTCTTAAGATCTGTCTTATCTCAAAGACTTTCAAACGACTGCACTAGCAGTCGTTTTTTTTGCTTACATTGCTTTAGCTTTAGGCAATACCTCGCTCACTCGCTTTAATGAAGGCCACTAATGTGTCCACCTCTTTGATTTGGGAAAGTTCTGAATCGACTATACTTTCAATTGCTTGTGAGCGATTCAGTCCCTTCTTGTACAATTGCTTGTAGGCTTTGCGTACTCCACTCATGGCCTCTTCAGTGAATCCAGCTCTCTGAAGACCCACTTTATTAATACCTCTGACTTCAGCAGGATTTCCTGAAGCAGTAAAAAATGGAGGAATGTCTTGTAGTACAGTAGCGGTTGCCGCCGCCATACAATGGTCGCCTAAACGGCAGAACTGATGAATGCCTACGCCCCAGCCCACATTCACATGATCGCCAACTTCCACATGACCCCCTAGAGCAGCATGACTACTCATTACTAAATGATGACCCACTTTGCATTCATGGGCGATATGACTGTAAGCAAGGATGACATTATGGTCTCCCATTTCAGTCAATAAATCTTCAGCTGTGGCACAATGAACTGTAGAGTATTCGCGAAAAACATTGTGGCTACCAATCTTTAAACGATGGATGCCATCTTTATATTTTAAATCATGGGTTTTTCCACCGATGTAGGCATACGGATGAATTTCGTTATCGTTTCCTAAAGTCGTATCCCCGTCAACGGTCGCATGGTGCATGACCTCAGTCCCTGATGCGATTTTCACCTGAGCGCCAATGTAGGCATAGGCTCCGACAATGACACCTTCTTCTAATTGGGCACCGGATTCGATAATGGCAGTTGGATGAATCTTTGCTTCCATAACTCTTTTCTTTAAGCCTTAGGCATCGACAATAGAGAACATAAGTTCTGCCTGAGATGCCAGCTTACCAGAAACTAGGCACTTACATTCTGCCTGAGCTAATTTATTCCCTTTGACCTTAGTGATTTTTGCACGAATTTCTAAAGTATCACCGGGCACCACTGCTTGGCGAAATTTGACATTATTTGCACTCATGAACAAGGCGACTTTAGATTCATCAATTGGGCATAATTTCAAGAGCAATATACCGACTGCTTGAGCCATTGCCTCCACTTGAAGTACTCCCGGCATCACTGGCATTCCTGGGTAATGCCCTTGAAAAAACAGCTCGTTCATAGTTAAATTCTTAGTCGCGACCAATTCTTTGTCGTTAATAATTTCTACTACACGATCGACCATTAAGAAAGGATAGCGATGCGGCAAAATATCCATGACCTCTCGTATATCTAAAGCTGTATCGGTTGGAGCTAAAACCTCTACTCCGCCTGCCTCTTTTTGCAAAGCTCCTGTAGGTTTTTTCGGTGGTGATGATTGCTCAAGCTGGGCTTCACGAAGCTTTTTTGTCAGCTGAGCATTCAAAGCATGGCTTGGACGTACGGCTATAATGTGTGCTTTGATTGGCATCCCTAACAAAACGATATCACCAATAATATCTAAAATTTTATGACGAACAAACTCGTCTTTATAACGGAGTGGTTCTTTAGTTAGAATCTTATCACCTTTGATAACTATCGCACTGTCTAAAGTACCACCCTTAATTTTTCCTAGTTTAATCAATTCCTCAATATCTTCGTAAACAGTGAAGGTACGAGCGGCCGAGATATGGGTGATGTAGGATTCGATATCAATATCGATGCTCAAGTGCTGCGTATGGACGCCACGATCGTCTGAAGAAGTGCAGGTAATTTTAAATCCATCATAAGGAAGTGCGATAATCGAACTGTTTCCCTTGGTCACCGAAACTGGATTTTCTAAAGTAAAATAAGCCTTATCCGCATTCTGCTCTACTGGCTCTGCTTTCTGAATTAAATTTACAAAATGCTTTGCAGAGCCGTCCATAATCGGGGGCTCACTCGCATCCATTTCGATTAATACATTATCGACAGAGCAACCACTCAAGGCACTTAATACATGCTCGACTGTATGCACTTTAGTGTGCCCATCCGCAATCGTTGTACTTCTGACTAAATCCTCAACAAAATCAATTAAAGGCTTAATCACTGGCTTTCCATAAAGGTCCAATCGCTTAAAAACGATACCGTGGTTTTCAGGTGCAGGCTTAATCGTCATGTTGACTTCTTCACCTGTGTGTAGAGCCTTGCCTTTTAAAGAAACTTCGCGTGAAAGGGTTCTTTGCTTCATATTATAAAGAAAATAGAACTATATGATAAATAGAATGAAGAAAACGATGGACGTGATTCAATCAGTTGTAAAGCATCAGTTTTCTGACGTTGACCCAAGAAAATGATGGGACTAAATCTTAGAATAGTACAAAGTAAAAGAATCAGGAGCCGTATTAAAAACTCATGCTGGAAAACTTAACACAAAAAATTGGTGACGCGCTTAAAAACTTAAGAGGCGAAAAGAAACTCACCGAATCGAATATCGCAGATGCCTTAAAGGAAGTTCGCCAGGCATTACTCTCAGCCGATGTTCATTTTAAAGTTGCCAAACAATTCATTCAAGATGTTGAAGCCAAATGCGTAGGTCAGACAATTACCCAAACTGTAGGTGCTAGAGAACAAGTCATCAAAATCATCAGTGATGCCCTTGTAGAATTATTAGGGTCGACTGCTACAAGCTTAGAAAACAAACGCCCTCTAAAAATCATGATGATTGGTCTTCATGGTTCAGGTAAGACAACGACTTCTGGAAAATTAGCACGCCTCTTGAAAAAAAAGGATAATTACACACCTGCACTGATTGCTTGCGATATCTATCGTCCTGCCGCCATTGATCAACTTAAAACCTTGGCCGATACAGAAAATACTTTATTTTACTCTGACCGAGAAGAAAAAGATGTTTCTAAAATTGCTAAAAAAGGCATGGCAGAGACAAAAGCTCAGGGGGCTAATTGCTTCATTTTTGATACCGCAGGTCGATTGCAAATAGACACTGACCTAGTTTCTGAAATCAAACGATTAAAAGACAGTATCATGCCTGACGAAATTTTACTCGTAGCCGATGCTGCCTTAGGACAAGAAGCGGTTAATATTGCACAGACTTTTCATGAAGCCGTTTCCTGTACAGGTATTGTCCTGACTAAATTAGATGGCGATGCTCGTGGAGGTGCCGCTCTGTCCATGAAAGCAATTACGGGTATTCCAATTAAATTTATGGGAACGGGAGAAAAATCCGATGCCTTTGAATATTTCCATCCTGATCGAATTGCTTCGAGAATCTTGGGCATGGGTGATGTGGTTTCATTAGTCGAAAAAGCACAAGAAACCATTGATCAGAATGAGGCTGAGCGATTGGCAAAACGCATGGAGAAAGCAGAATTTAATCTCGATGATTTTCTAAAACAAATGCAACAGGTGAAAAAAATGGGGTCACTTGGCTCTATTGCCTCCATGATGCCTGGTATGAGCAATGTCTCCATTGGAGATAAAGAGGAAAAGAAAATGGCACACACCGAAGCGATTATACTTTCAATGACGCCAAAAGAAAGAGCTACACCCAGACTTTTAAGAGGCAGTCGCTTAACCCGAATCGCTAATGGTTCTGGGACTAAAGTCAGTGACGTCAACGCCTTGCTAAAGCAATTTTCTCAGATGCAAAAAATGATGCGAATGATGAAAGGCAGTAAAGGTAAGCAACTCATAAGTGCGATGAAAAACAAAATGGGCGGCTAACCTTAATCGACCATATCGCTTTTGAATCAATTCTTTCGATTCGAGACGATTATTTTTCCCATTCTAAAGCACCCTTTTTCAACTCATAGACTAAGCCAAAAGTCAGTACGAAAAGAAAGAAAAGCATCGGCACTAATATGCTAATGTTTGCGACCATAAAGTCGCGAAAGACCAATATCCAAGGCACTAGGAATACAACTTCTAAATCAAATAGAATGAAGAGCATAGCAGTAACATAAAACTTAACAGCAAATCGTGCCTGTCCACTACCCTCGGCTAACATTCCACATTCATAAGGCGAATTTTTGATTTCAGAAGACTGACTGCGCTGACCAAATATATGAGAAGCCACCAAAATAATAATGCCCATACTAAAGGCTAAACTTATTTGTACTAAGATTGGATAATAATCGCTCAATTCCATATCCAAGAAAGAAACCCTTGAGGCAAAAATTTCAAGAGGAATATGAGAATTAAGTATAATTGCTGATTTCTGCAGACAATAATCAATGCTCATGATTGATCTTTTGAATCGCAATAGATTCAATAGAATCCTCTCCTAGACCGATCTCTGAGGCGTATGATAATTGCAAATAAGGCGTAGGAAGTTCATTAAAACCATTTTCTCTTCGCTCTCGATTGATCAAATCAACCAATAAACGATCTAAAGCAACAGGGTCTGAAGACATCCAAAGCTTAGGCTGAACTCTCGAATACAGTGAATTATAAAAAGGGCCCCCAATAAATTGAAATTCCTCTAGGGCAACAAAGTGTAATATTAGATGCTTATTGAATTCAGGGATTCCCAAAATTTCAGCAATCGCAACTGCCGCTGTCGATTCGTTGGCTAAGAAGCGTAGATGGTTACTCACATTCCACAAAGAAGCATTGGCTAAAGCCCCATCGACCCCTAAAGTGGGATCTTCTACCCCAACTGCTAAATTGATCCAAAAATCGACTTCAAAAAGTAAAGGTATTGGCAAAAAACTTTTTCTAAATGTGGGTGTCGCCTCATTGTCTAAAAATGAAAAGCCATTACTTTGATTATAAGGTCGATCCTTTAATAAGGGAGGAATAGGACTGTCATAATACCAATCGGGTTCAAAATATTTCAACGAGTTCAATGCAACTACTGGACAATCCTCAAAATAAAATGTGCCCTCTTTGTCTTTTTCATAAAAACCTGCGTTTTTTAAATTAACCCTAGAGAAATCGACTATTGATATCGACTGACGCTCAAACCCTCGGGACTCCAATGATTTTATCATGGCTCTGACTAAATTCAAAGGCGTGGACAAACCTTCACCCGCTCGAGTATTCACCTTTAATGCAACCTTTTGTGTACTTCCAGGAATCAGTCTCTGTCCGCTCAGCTTTTCGTGTTCACTCAGCAATTGATCCACCGCATCGGCATACGCTTCCTCAAAATTAGACAAACTATATTCCAAAACAATTGATTTTTTTTCATCCTCAGCAATAAGAAGCATTGACTCTAAAAAAACTAACAAAAATAATAATAAAAACTTTGCTCCAAAAATTAGTTTTTTGCTGATTTGAATTAAAGTTTGAAGCAGTACCTGCAATACAAATAAACTTTTACTAAATATTCTCATTCCTTGCTAATTTATCCATGTTTAAACAATTAATTCAGATTTTTACAGTATTATCTTTTTCAATCATACTTTCACTGGTCACTGCTTGCCAACCTTCTGACTTAAGTAAAAAAGCATTAATGGAACAAACGACCGAATTACTTAAAAAAGAGAATCCCCAAGCTGCGATTGAATTATTGGAAACACATATTGAACAATATGAGCAAGATGTAGCGATACTTCAATTGCTG
>JAQCDT010000153.1 GCA_027620575.1 Verrucomicrobiota bacterium | reverse complement strand
TTCGTTTTAATTCAGAAGGGCAGGTGATTTTCCATCAAGATTATTGGGATCCCACAACGATCATCTATAAAAAGATACCCATCGCCAAGCAACTGATCCATTTTGTTCAGAAGCGTTTATAATTTAAGATTATTTGTACCATAAAAAAAGCCACCCTAATTCAATAAGGGTGGCCTTTGAAATTATTAGTTCGCTAAGTTTTGCTTATTTGATATCTTTTTCGACTTCTTGAACTGTCTTCAAGACGCGAGAAACGATTTTGTAAGGGTCACCCTGTGAATTTGGACGACGATCTTCTAAATAGCCTTTATAGCCTGCATCAGCGAAGCTGTGAGGTACTCGAATAGAAGCACCACGGTCAGCAATGCCCCATGAAAATTTGTCGATTGACTGTGTTTCGTGGAGGCCTGTTAGACGTAAGTGATTGTCTGGTCCGTATGCAGCGATGTGTTCATCTTTGTACTCTTCAAATTTAGCCATAAGCTTTTCAAAGTAGTCTTTGCCACCTGTTTCACGCATGAAGTCAGATGAGAAGTTACAGTGCATACCCGATCCGTTCCAGTCACCAGTGAATGGCTTACAGTGGAAGTTTACATCTACACCATACTGTTCACAGACTCTCAAGAGAATGTAACGGGCAACGTGGACTTGGTCGGCTGCATTTTTTGAACCTTTTCCAAATACTTGGAATTCCCATTGTCCTTTAGCCACTTCAGCGTTGATTCCTTCGTGGTTGATACCTGCTTCAATACATAGGTCAAGGTGCTCTTCAACAATTTGACGAGCGATATCACCTACATTGGCAAACCCTACACCTGTATAGTATTCACCTTGTGGATTTGGATATCCTTCAGTTGGCCAACCAAGAGGCTTGCCGTCTTGGTACAAGAAATACTCTTGTTCTAAACCGACCCAAAACGTTTCGTCGTCTGCAATAGTTGCTCTAGCGTTTGATGGATGAGGATCACCATTCGGTAACATAACTTCACTCATGATTAAGAAACCATTGTGACGTGCACCGTCTGGGTAAATAGCAACTGGCTTTAGCATGCAATCGGAATCGCTACCGTCAGCTTGTTGTGTAGAACTTCCGTCGAAGCCCCACATTGGACAGTCTGCAAGTGTGAATGTTTCTGGATCACCTTCGACTATTTTGGTTTTGCTTCGTAAGTTTGCTACGGGCTCGTAACCATCGAGCCAGATATATTCTAATTTTAATTTCGCCATAATATATGGATATTTTGATTAGTATGTTTGTATTTAGTGTTTAGAAGTGGGCACAGTGCTCACTTATCCTGAAGGATATATTAGCAAGATGCGTGCCATAGAGATTAGTGCAAGTATATTTGGGTATTTCGTTGATTAATTGTAGTAAGAATCTTGCATTGAAGCGTCTTATGGCCTTGTATTAAGCTATGCCAGAAAAGAAGAATACCGCTTTTGCTAGGGTGCATATCTCGTTTGATGGACGAGTTAACAAGTGGTTTTTAGGGCCGAATGCTAGAGAGCGCTATATGAATGAGGTGCAAGTGCTCGAATATCTTGAAAAGAAAAATTGTTTATTTGTTCCCCGTATCTTAGCTAAAGATGATTCAGAGTTAAAAATCGAAACAACTAATTGCGGTCAAATGGTAGATCGTTTAAATGACGATAAATGCCAAGCACTTTTTGAAGAATTAGAAACCTACGGTGTTCGCCATGGCGACCAAGCGGTTCGCAATATTACATACAATGCTAATTTAGGGCGGTTTTGTATCATTGATTTTGAATTCGCGACGATCTTAGAAGAGGGATATGATCCTGGACCTAAGCCGATGACTCAATGGAATCGTGATGATTTAAAGAATTTAAAAGACTGAATATTAGGTGGTTTTATTTTAAAAAATGTATTGTATAAGTTAGATGAGCGAAAATAAACAAAGAAGGGGCTTAAAGTGGTCGGGGCATACAGATGTCGGTCGTTTTCGTTCAAATAATGAAGATAGTTTTCTCGCCTTGCAGGTGAATGGAGAGGGTGTTTTTCGTTTGGGAAAGTGGGGAGAAGCAGAAATGGGAACGAGTGACTTTGTTTTTGCCGTTAGTGATGGGATGGGGGGCGCTAATGCGGGAGATTATGCAAGTCATGTGGTTGCTGAACAAATAACGCAATTATTCCCTAAGGTTTTTCAAACTCAAGCCCAAGGGGTGACCGTTTATTTTCAAGATGTTTTAAATGAATTGGTTTTTAATGTGCACAGTTCTATTTCTAAGATGGGCGAATCTTACTCTGAATTAGAGGGCATGGGGGCAACATTGAGTTTATGCTGGGTGCATTCGGATCGCCTTTATTTTGCTCATGTTGGGGACAGTCGTATTTACCATTTAAATGAAAGAGATGCTTTCGATCAGTTAAGTATAGACCACACGCATATTGGTTGGCTTAAACAACAGGGAAAAATTTCTGACTATGAAGCACGAAATGATCCGAGAAGAAATATTCTTCATCAAGTGATTGGTGGAAAAACTCAAAACCTTAGCCCTCAATATGGGGAATTGGTTTTTGAATCAAAGGATCGTTTGCTGATTTGTTCCGACGGTTTGATTGAGGGGCTTATGGACAGTGCATTGAAGCGGATGCTGAAATTCATCAACCCTATCCATCAGGATGAATTAAATAGTGTAGCTCGAACCATGGTGGATGAATCCGTCCGAGAAGATGGTAGAGATAATACCACCGCACTGTGCTTTGAAATACGTGACCTTGATTAAGAAATTAAGCGTCTATTTGTGCTTCTAAAAATTCTATCAGTGCTTCTTCAGACATTCTCGTTTGCTCGGTCGTGTCTCTATCTCGAAGTGTTACGGTGCCATCTTTCTCGAGTGTATCGAAATCTATGGTAATCCCATAAGGGGTACCGATTTCATCTTGTCGGCGGTAGCGGCGACCGATCGCTCCTGAAGCATCGTAAAATACATTCCAGCGTCTTTGTAGTTTTCGATAAAGTTTTTCTGCAATTTCAACCAACTCGGGCTTGTTTTTTACCAATGGAAAAATCGCTGCTTTATATGGGGCAATTTTCGGGCTGAATCTCAGTACGGTACGTTTTTCTACCTCACCTTTATCATTAGGAATCTCGTCTTCATCATAAGCCGTTGTTAAAACAGCAAGTAGGGTACGATCGACGCCAAGTGATGGCTCTATGACATGAGGGATGTATTTCTTCTTTTGGGCCTCGTCGAAAATTTCCATGGATTTACCCGAATGTTTTTGATGCTGTCCTAGGTCGTAATCACTTCGGCAAGCAATTCCCCATAGCTCTTGTTTGCCATGCGGAAATTCAAAC
>JAQCDT010000152.1 GCA_027620575.1 Verrucomicrobiota bacterium | reverse complement strand
GAATATTCTTTCACAACTTGCTTCTAAACTCAACGCCTTTGGGAATCCTGTCATCCTCAGGCAAAGCAACCCTGAGTGATGGAGCATTACTTCTACTGCCATCCCACGCAACAAGTTCGCCGCTGTTGACCAAGTGCTGTAGAAAGTTGTTTTGGCCTTTGGGTAGAAGACCGCGTTTCTTTTTTAAGTCCCTGACTCTTGTGGGCCCATGATTCGATAAGTATTGGAACAGGCGTTCCTTGTACTGCTCAGTCTTCGGATTAATTCTTTTTACCTCTTCCATGCATGCCATTTCTTGTGCAATAATCCACCGCATAAGAATGATCGCATCACTCATCCCTTCTGAACGAAGAAGGTGTTTTTGTGGGTCATATTGATGTTTTTCTACATGTAAAATCAAAGCGATACGCAAAGCATTTTCCGCCCACCTTTCAGGAAGAGATGCAAGCCAATCTAGCTCATCCATTTGGTCTATACACTCGTTACGAAATTCTACCAATAACTCTATGGCTTCGTCTGTCATCGATACTTCGTCAGGCTCACCTTTATCCCCTCCCCAATATTTGCTCAAAAAACCTGTGGTTAATTCATTCCAATATTCAAATATTTCTCTGTCTATTTTCCTCCTTTGATAATCTTCACGAGGAACCGGGTCGTGAATCTGAACCACTAAAAACCTTGAAAGTAATCCCCTTTTTTTAATCTGATCATCGCTGATAAATTCCTGAAGTGTTCCGTTAGTACCAAGCAAATTAACCGTCATCCTGATTTCACCCAGATGTTCGTCGCTTACTGTCTTCTTGTTGCAATCGTAGCTTTCTCCGCAAAATCCCTTAAGGAGAAGTTCACCCTGAAAAACACCATTCGACTTAGCTCCCCTTAAAAGATCAACCACGCCGCTAGAGTCACTACTGTGCAGGGCAATAAATTCATTATTGTAGGAAAGTGTAGTTGCCAGTCCCTCCTGGGTATAATGTTCGACCAAGAGTGTGGGAGTAGACTTCCCAATCTCTCGGTCAATGTCTCCCTTGGAGGGTCGCCAATCTTTTTTCTGGGTATTTTCATGAATTAGTCTGGTTTCCACCCCTATCCGATTTTGCTTTCTGACATCCCTTTGAAACTCTTCCAAAGGTTTCTTCAGACACTTTAAGAGACTTGATTTGTGATGCCCCGGTCGTGCACCCAAAAAAGTGAATATTAGCCCGTAAGTTGGATCAGGGTGATTAGTGATTAAACGAATACCTTTTCCAAGAGTAGATGAAATCATAGCCAAAATCTGGAAAGCAACCATGGCAATAGGTGCCCTGTAAACATCTGCGATGTGCTCTGCCAGATTCCGCAATTGCGGACTGAATACATGAATTGGAAAAGGTGCTTCATGGTCAGCCACAAATTTTCCATGGGCAGCTTCATCATTTGCTAAAAGGGCGGATATTTTTTCAGTATTCATAAGGGGTCAAAATAGAGACATACTTGTTTTTTGTTATTATTTGAACGAATTGCATTTGGAGACCTTGCTAACTGTTCGGGCAGCCACATTCTTTTGTCTGCACCCAGCTTGCAGGCTAATCTCATAAACTCCCAATCGATTAGATTGTTTCCTGAGGATTTATACCAACCATGAAGGCTCTCACTGCCTGAATAAACCACCATCTTCATCTTTGCATCAAGCTCGTCACGAAGGTATCTGAGAACCGAAGCCTTATCATCCATTGATAACTCCTCCTTGTCAGATTCAACCACAAGGAATTTCCTCAGACCTGTCGTATCTCGGCATCTCACAGATTCTTTATTTCTTTTATTTTTCCCAAACGTGCACGCATTGAATTTGGAACAATCTGTTCAGCAATAGCACCGCGGGATGACCACTCACGAGTTGTCAATGTCTCAAAATTTTTGACTGTCCCACAGCACACCAACTCGTCTGGTTCAAAGAGCATTGATATAATTTCTCCAGTCTCACATCCGGTTAATTTAAGAGGTGAATCCTCAAACATATCCACTAGACTCCAGGGTGCTGAATGTATTGCCCGCTTCGTAAAGGAATAATCAAATACATCAGGAGGCATCGGCATTTCATTATTCCAAAGGCCTCCATCAGTTGTTTTGGAAAACCGAGGGAGATTCACTTCCCCTTCTCTCTTTTGACTCAAAGAGGATGAGGATTTTTTTCTGTATGCTGTTTCGACTGCCTGCTCTACCTCATTAGGTTGCAAAGGTCGGCGTTGTTCTGACTGATGAAACTTATCATAAATGAGCTGTTTTGCCTTCGGTTCCTCTATATTCCTCTTCTTGCAATAGTTTGCCAAACGAAAGATGTGATGATGAATACCATGTAGAGGAAAGTCATGAAGTTTAACGCCCATACTCATGCTCTTCGTACTTAGCCAGAGCTTTAAGAACTGAACTTAGCTGAAAGCGCACTGTTTTACCGATTTTTATACGAGGAATGACCTTGCGGTTCACTAAGTTGGAAACATGCCTGGGAGAAACACTCAATTGCTTGGCAAGTTCTGCCGTGGTCATCAATCCTTCTGGTTGTGAACTCATATCAAATGCTCTTCAACTCAGACATCAACTCTTCTGCTGTTAGCATAAAGACTCCGTACTTTTTCATTAAGTCAGAATACTTTATGTCATCTTCAGTTCGGAGCTCAGGTATTACATAAACCTTATCAAGCTTATCCCTTTCTTTAAGCTCCAGCGCACAACCCAAGGTAAATCTGTGATCAGCTTTTGTCTGAGTAAAAAGGACCGCATAGGATTTCTTGTTTAGCTTTAGCAAAAGAGGAGGATAATCACCAAAACTGCAATCCACACCAAGAGTTGTAACTGCCTCCGCAAGAGACTTTGCTCTCCTTTGCTCCAAAAACTTAAAACTACGAGTAGGTCTATCAGCCTTTATCCCCGCCCTTGCCTCTTTTGCTACGCTGATTAAATCCTTCGGATTAAGCCCAAGAACCTGAGCAATTGCATAGATGCGGTCATCTTTGGGAATATAGCGCCCACGCAAAACATCAGTCATGTAAGTTCGGCTGAAACCTGCAGCTTGAGCCAAAGCAGAGACAGAAATCTCTATCGACTCCATTTCTTTACGAATTTTATTTACAAAAAGATTCATAGAACCAACCTGCACATCATTAAAACCTTTTGCAACCTTTTTTTGTTGTGTGGCTATTTTTTTGTTATCTGCAGCCAGGGCATAAAATCAAAATCTCTAAAAATCTAATGGCATTGTGAAGTGATGAACTTTTCAGGGTAGCTTCTTAAAGTGGAGTTAGGAGCACTGGCATCAATCTGCTCTAATTTGCATTCAAATAAAACCTCACTGGACTAATTATCCGGGA
>JAQCDT010000151.1 GCA_027620575.1 Verrucomicrobiota bacterium | reverse complement strand
TCCGCCACTTAATTTTGACAAATAGTTGGAACAGTATTAGCTTACAAATAAGTCAATATGGAACCATTAAATAATTTCACACCAAGAGCACAGCAAGTATTAGCTTTATCAAGAAAAGAAGCTGAACGCTTTAATCATAATTATGTCGGAACTGAGCATTTATTGCTTGGACTAATCAATTTGGGTCAAGGTGTAGCAGTCAATGTTCTGCAAAAAATGGACTTAGACCTCCAAACAGTAAGAGTTGCAGTCGAAAAGCAGGTAGGAATAGGCCCTGAATCAAAGCCATTAGGTGCAATTCCATACACACCTAGAGTCAAAAAGGTATTAGCCCTATCTGGCAAAGAAGCGAAATTGCTCAATCATTCATATGTGGGTACGGAGCATATTTTACTCGGTCTTTTAAGAGAAGGCGAGGGTGTTGCAGCACGAGTCTTAAAATCACTTAATATTGATATAGAGCGTTGCAGAAATGAGATTTTATCCGAATTAGACCCAAATTTTTCAGGTGAGGTAGAATCTCCTACAGTCAATGCTTCATCCGATGAGGAGAAGAAAGATTCTAAGACTCCTGCACTCAAGGCTTTTGGGCGTGATTTAACGGAGCTATCCAAAAATGGAGAGTTAGATCCTGTGATCGGCCGTCAGCATGAAATACAAAGAGTGGTGCAAATTTTATGTCGTAGGACAAAAAATAATCCTGTTTTGATTGGCGAAGCTGGAGTGGGTAAAACAGCGATTGCTGAGGGACTGGCTCACGAAATCAATTCTGGATTGGTTCCAGAAATATTGGAAAATAAGCGAGTCATTACTCTAGACCTTGCCTTGATGGTAGCCGGCACTAAATACCGAGGACAATTTGAGGAAAGAATCAAAGCGGTAATGGATGAGATTCGCCGAGCAAAAAATATCATTATTTTTATCGATGAATTGCATACAATCGTTGGAGCTGGGGCAGCAGAAGGCGCTATGGATGCGTCAAATATTTTTAAGCCGGCATTGAGTCGTGGTGAACTGCAATGCATTGGAGCGACCACATTATCTGAATATCGCAAATTCATTGAGAAAGATAGTGCACTAGATCGTCGTTTTCAGTCTGTCAAAGTAGATGCACCATCGATTGATGATTCTGTGCTTATTTTGAAAGGCATTCGTAGTAAATATGAAGAACACCACAATGTTCGTTATACCGATGAATCTTTAGAACTAGCCGTTAAGTTATCTGAGCGTTATATCACATCTAGATTTCTTCCGGACAAAGCAATTGATATTTTAGATGAGGCTGGTGCACGTGCACGAATTGATTCTATGAAACGACCTCCAGACCTTGAATCTATGTCTGAAGAAATTGAATCTGTTTGCGCACAAAAAGAAGAAGCTATTTCCAAGCAGCTTTTTGAAGAGGCCGCCAAGTATCGCGATGAGGAAAAGAAACTTCGAGAGACTCAAAAACAGTTTATTGAAGACTGGAAAAAAGAGCGGGCGGAGAAAGAAATTCTTGTCGATGATGAAGCGATGCTAAAAATTGTTTCTGATTGGACAGGGATTCCCTTGTCTCGAATGGAGCAAAAGGAGAGCAAGAAATTACTCAATTTAGAAAACGAGTTAAGATCAGAGGTCATTGGACAAGAAAAAGCGACGGAAGTCATTGCCAAGGCATTGAGACGCTCTAGAGCAGATTTAAAAGATCCAAAACGTCCGATTGGTTCATTCATGTTTCTTGGTCCAACTGGTGTCGGTAAGACTTTATTAGCTAAAATATTAGCCAAGCATATGTTTGGCGACAGTGACTCCATAATTCAAATTGATATGTCTGAATATATGGAAAAGTTTTCTGTGTCTCGTTTAGTTGGTTCACCTCCAGGCTATGTCGGACATGATGAAGGAGGACAATTGACAGAAGCAGTTCGCAGAAAGCCTTATTCTGTTGTTCTTTTTGATGAAATAGAAAAAGCACACCCAGATGTCGTTCAGTTATTGCTTCAGGTTTTAGAAGAGGGTCGCTTAACAGACAGTCTTGGTAGAAAAATAGATTTCAGAAATACTATTTTGATTATGACTTCAAATGTCGGTGCAGATATTTTGCAAAAAGACACTTCAATGGGATTTGGAATTGAAGTGAATGCTGACAGTGAGTACGAAAAAATTCGTGACAAGATTTTAGATGAAACGAAACGCATCTTTAAACCAGAGTTTTTAAATCGTTTAAATGACTTGGTTATCTTCCGTTCCTTGAGAATGGAAGACATGAGTGCGATTGTAGATTTAGAATTGCGTAATCTTTCTAACCGATTGAAAGGGCAAGAGCTTTTCTTTGATTTGGATGCCGCTGCAAAAGAATTCATCATTGATAAAGGTTATGATGAGAAATTTGGAGCTCGCCCATTAAAGAGAGCTATTGAACGTTTTCTTGAAGATTCTCTAGCTGAGGCAATTTTGGAGGGAACGATTAAGAGAGGCGAGAAGATCAATGTATCGTTAAATGAAGCCAAGGATGGCCTTGCCTTTAATCAGGATAGTTTAGCCTCAAAAGCGAGTCATTAACAACCAGTTTAATCTCGGCGCTAATGAGTGCAAATACATCGTTTGCACATCGGATGCTGTGGCGGTTAGGAAGACAGTGATATTTGATCCACTATCGTTAAATTGTATGCGTCAAGTCCTACAACTTTTCTAGGATTATCGGTTAGAATTTTAATCTGATTTAAACCGAGATCGGCAAGTATCTGTGCGCCTATTCCAGAATCCCGTGGATCCATTTTAGGTGTACTGATCTGTTCTGATTTTAAAATGTCCTTAAGGAATTTAATTCCACCATGTTTTTGTTCGATATAAACAAACACTCCGTGTTTTGCTTCAGCTATTTTTTTCAATGCTTGATCTAGGTTATTATGTCCTTGAGTGCCTAGCTGTTTAAAAAGGTCTGATAATCTATATTCGCTATGAACTCGAACTAGGGTAGGATCTTGATTCAATTCTCCCATGGAAAGTGCGATGTGTTGTCGATCATCTAAAATACTCTTGTATAAATGAAAATCAAATTCCCCGTATTCCGTGTGTATTTTTTTAGAAGAAATCCGCTTAATTAAACATTCTTTTTCGTGTCTAAATTCAATGAGTTGGGAAATCGAGATTAACTTTAGTTGATGCTTTTTCTTAAATTCAACAAGATCGGGTAATCGTGCTAAACTGCCATCTTCATTTAATATTTCACAAATGACTCCGGAAGGGTTTAATCCAGCGAGTACGGCTAAATCTACCGCAGCCTCGGTATGGCCTGCACGTTGTAAAACTCCGCCCGCTTTTGCTCTTAATGGAAATACGTGTCCAGGTTGCACAAGGACTTC
>JAQCDT010000007.1 GCA_027620575.1 Verrucomicrobiota bacterium | reverse complement strand
AATTTTACTGTGACCTGTGTTCAAAAAAGCTGAATTGCCACTGCTACTGGATCCTAATATTTTAAAGTCTGCTTCCACAATATTTCTATCTTGCTTAGATTTGTTGCTTGATCAAAGCAATTTTCAGACCTTATTTATATTTTTTTAATTATTAGGAATTCTTGCTATCTCTAATAATGTAAGCTTATTATTATAAACTCGTTATTTTCATAAATGGCTAATTCTAACAAAAATTGTACGGATAATCTTCCCAAAAATGCGGAAAAGGATCATTTGACTCGTGATTATGATCATTCATTTATCGTATCTAAAGAGTACCGTGAATCATTGCCAGATATGCAAAATGCGAATGCGCATCATATTACTGGCTCGAATGTACCCATCTTGAAAGTCGGGATATCCAATTTTAAACTCCCTCTGAAATATATTGTACAAAATTCAGATACGATTGAGCTCGAAACTTCTGTGACGGGTAATGTGTCTCTTCAAGCGGGGCAAAAAGGCATTAATATGTCTAGAATCATGCGTGTTTTCTATGATTTTCAAGATCGAGCATTTACCTTGGATCTTCTCAAAGAGATTTTACAAAGTTACAAAAAAACCCTGAATACCTACAGAGCGGAGATACGCTTGGACTTTAACTATCCTATCATGCAAACAAGCTTGAGAAGTGATTTATCTGGATGGCAGTACTATAAAGTGACTTATGAAGGTATTTTAGATGAGCAAGATGTCTTCCATAAGCGAATGCACTTTGACTTTATTTATTCTTCAGCATGTCCTTGTTCCTCTGACTTAGCCGAACATGCAAGACAAGTTAGACAAGTATACTCAATCCCTCATTCTCAAAGAAGTACGGCTCGAATAAGCGTGGAGTTGGATCCAAAGGCCCACCTATTTGTGGAAGATTTGCAATCAATTGCACTAGCCGCCTTAAAAACCGAAACCCAAGTAATGGTCAAGCGTGAAGACGAACAAGCATTTGCCGAGCTTAACGGAGCTTATCCCAAATTCGTTGAGGATGCGGCACGATTATTGTTTGCTCAATTGAATGAGGACGAACGTATACGAGATTTTCAAGTCGCCTGTGCACATTTAGAATCACTTCATTCCCATGATGCCATTGCTGTGATTCATAAAGGAGTCCCTGGTGGGTTTAATGGACATGTAGACGATTTTAACGCTCTAATTCGTTAATTTATTTATTTTGTAAGTATTTTTTAATTTTTTCGATTATTCGTAATTACTCCTATTTGTTATGAATCATTCGAAAGTGTCTAAAGCGGTATTAAAAAATGACAAAGTTGAATACTTTGACGTAGTTGATATTTTTGATCGAGTAGTCGGCTTAGCACCAAGGCACTATATTCACGCTAATAAATTATTTCATCGTGCCGTTCACATATTTGTTTTTAACAGCAACGGGGAGCTATTTTTGCAAAAAAGGTCTATGGACAAGGACAGTGCGCCAGGAAAATGGGTTAGCTCATGCTCCGGACATGTCGATTCTGGGGAATATTATTATGATGCCGCAGTGAGAGAATTAGGCGAAGAAATCGGGTTATATTATTCTAATGGTTTAAATTTAGCTATGATTGAGCAAGCTCGTCCAGAAACAGGCTATGAGCATGTTCATCTATTTGTCTGTAAATACGATGGTGAGCTAAGATTGAATATTAGTGAAGTCTCAGATGGTATTTGGATAGATCCAGAAAAATTAGATTTATGGGTTGAAGAAAACCCTAGAGATTTTGCGTGGTCTTTTACCTATTTGTGGAAACGATATCGCAGGCATTTTTAAGTCACTTCCATTTTTTAGATTCTTGCTTTTTCTCGAGCACTGTTTTTTTGTAATTAAGTGAGTAAAGAAGCTAGTAATTCATTAAAGGTATTAATTGTAGACGACGAAGATGCATTGCGTTATTCTCTGAAGCGTGCTTTGTCGAATCGCTCATTCACTATCTTTGAAGCAGATAGCGGTGAGGTAGCAATTGAAGTCGCACAAAAAGAGATGCCCAATATTGTTCTTTTGGACAATCGGATGAAAGGCATGAATGGAATAGAAGCTTTGCAGCATTTGAGAGGAATATGTCCAGCAGCCAAAATTATTATTATGACTGCTTTCACCACGACTCAAACAACTATCGAGGCCATGAAATTTGGGGCATTCGATTATATCATGAAGCCCTTTGATTTATCTAAGATACTCGGTCTTGTGGATGCCGCCGCAAGTGTGATCACGGAAACCTCAAAAGAAGGGCAATCCAAAAAACAAGACGACACTGTTATTGAAGAAGATCTTAAAGTTGGAATCATTGGCAATGCGGCAGCAATGCAAGGAGTTTACAAAATGATTGGGCAGGTGGCTCCTACAGATGTCACGGTATTAATTACCGGCGAAAGTGGTACGGGAAAAGAACTCATTGCGAGAGCGATTCATAAAAATAGTCTTAGGTCAAGTCAGCCTTTTGTCGCAGTCAATTGTTCAGCAATACCCGAAAATTTAATAGAAAGTGAATTATTTGGCCATGAAAAAGGATCATTCACTGGTGCGAGTCAGCAGAGAATAGGCTACTTTGAACAATGCGATCGTGGGACAATCTTTCTCGATGAAATAGGCGATATGCCATTGACGGCGCAGACTAAAATTTTGCGAGCCCTTCAAGAAGGAGAAATTCAAAGGGTTGGAGGTACAGAAGTCATTAAAGTGGATGTCAGAATTCTCGCTGCCACGAATAAATCCATGGAGGAGATGGTGAAAGAAAACACATTTCGTGAAGATTTATATTATCGCCTAAATGTGGTTCGAATTTTAATGCCCGCATTGAGGCAACGTAAGCAAGATATTCCTTTGCTAATAAATTTTATATTGCAGAATCTAGCGAAAAAAAATCGATCGGTGGCTAATACAATTTCTAAAGAGGCGCTAGATATGTTAGTTGGGCATGATTGGCCAGGGAATGTTCGAGAGTTGGAAAATATTGTGCACCGCAGTGCGGTCTTAGCTCAAGGCAATACAATTTTACCAAAGGATCTTCCTGAAGAACTTAACCTAGCTGACGCCTCAAAGTCAGAGCGTGAAGCAAGGGCAGCCGATGATACCAAGGAAGCAGAAATTAATTTTGAGCGCTTGTTTAAAAGTTTATGTCAACTTACGGACAATAAAGATATTTTAAAAGCGGTTGAAGCTGAGTTAATCAAGCAAGCGATGGCTGCTTCTAATGGGGTTGCAACAAAAGCGGGCAAAATTTTAGGAATGACTGCCAGTACTTTAAAAAAGCGAATCGCAGAACACGAAAGTAATCAGTAGCGCTACGTACTACTTTTATTGATTCAAAGAATAGCTGTTGAATAAAAATATAGGTTCTTTGGCATCTGTTATTTCTGCCCCACTTGCTTTAATCGTGATCATAGAATTAAAGGGTCTGTCCTCTTTAATGGGCTCAATTTTTAAAGTATATTTAAATTTGTTAACTTTATCTGGAATCAGAGATACATCGTAAAGGTCTTTGTCATAATCAACAGCGCTTAGACCCGTAACAAAACGATCATCCAATTCTAATTCAACGAAGAATGGATCGTTAATATTACTATTTTCCCATGTGATTATATTGGGTGAGCAATGTATTAATTTAGGAATCGTGACAATATAATGTAGAGTCGCCAAAGATTTTTCGTGACCCTCAAAAAATACATTCACTTTGTTATGATATAGGCCTGGCTCTTTCCCTTCAGGGAGAAAGGTGACTTCTATTGTACTCGATTCCCCTGGCTCAATAATCCGTTTTTTGATGAGCGTGTTAATTGCATTTGATTCAGAATAGGCGCGATTGATTCGCACACGATCTGCTCCATTATTATGGGTTCTGAATGTTGCTTGAGCAAATGGTTCACCTGGTTTAAGTAAAGAGCTGACTTCAGTTTCATCCCAGGTAATTATTTGTGTTTGTATTGCCTTAAGAGGAAAGTGAACTAAAAATAAACTGACTAATGAAATTATTAAAAACTGAATTAAATGCATAACAGAGAAATTTTTGGATGAGATTTAGAAATGAAACAATTGCCGTAGAGTCGAAAGCGTATCAATTGAAAGAAATTACCCAAGAAGTCATCAATGTATTAAAATCTAGTGGAATTGATAATGGATTGGCAACGGTCTTTTGTAAGCATACAAGTTGTAGCTTAGTCATTATGGAAAATGCAGATCCATCTGCTTCTAGAGATTTAGAAGAGTTTATCCGTCGTTTGGTACCCGAAAATGATCCAAATTTCACTCATATTTACGAAGGCCCTGATGATATGCCCAGTCATATAAAAATGGCACTCACTCGTACCAGTGAATCTATTCCAATTGTAAATGGGCAGTTAGCCTTGGGTACTTGGCAAGGGATTTTCCTATGGGAACATCGGGCGGTTGCACATAAGCGAAATATTATCGTATCGCTTCAAGGGCTTTGATTTTTTTCGACAAGTAAGCGGTCGAGTAAATTATCGTATTTAAGCAGTTCTTTTTGAAATTCAACTTTTGCTTTTAATTGGCTATGATAGGCCTCAATTTCATTTTCGATTGCTTGAATATAATCTTGAATTGACGAAGTATGTTCTTGGTAATTTTTGGCTTCTTGTATTCGATTATTAATTGAGCTTTGGATGAATGAAGTGTATGAATTTATATTGGTAATTGCTTGCTGTAAGGATTGTTCAATTGACTCAATTTCCGCAAATAAATCTTTATACTTTCGCTCGTATTTATAATCAATTTTTTGTAAATTTAATTTCGCAATCGCCAAAGAAGTTTTACTACTTTGATGTCCTATTATAGGCAGTTTGAATTCTATAGCTACGCCATAATCATTACGAGTGTCTTCGAATTCTGTACTGAGCGTATTTCCATTATCGCTCAAATGGGAGGCATTAAGGTAAAGATCGAAATCGGGCTGTGTTTGGTTTTCATAATAAGCGATATCAATCGCCTTTAAATGTCGATCAATCTCTATTTTTTTCAATGCACGATTATGCTTTTTAAGGTAGTTGCGTAGATTTCTTACAGGCTGAAAAGATGACTGGAATTCGGAGATAATTTTTTGATGGATGAATTCAGGATAATCTAAGCGCAAGGATAATTCTTTAGTCAGAGCATTTTTATTTCTTAGAATTGCATCGTAGTTATTTTGGAAATCAAAAATAGTACGCTTTACGGAAAATGCATGCTCTGTATCGACTAGGGGGATGCTCTCAATTTGTTGTATATAACGATTAATCAAGCGTAGTTGCTCTTGCATTAAGGCTACTTCGTAAAATTCATTCAAACGTTCATAGACAAAAGCTTCTTGGTTTTCTAGATAGGCAATCTTTTGGTCTTTAAGGTCTAAAAGATTACGACGATAGCTTTTTAAGTCAGAAGCACTATTAGTATGTCGCATCAAAGGGATCTTCCATTCGATTTCGATATAACTCTCATAATCCTGCGTCTGATAATTATCATAGAAAGTAGTGCTCTTGTAGCGTTCATATTGATTCCAAGGGGTGGTTCTTTTAAAGGAGAGACTGAGTTTACTTGGATTGTTTAAGAACTGTTTCGATGTGATGATTTTGTAGGCACTTGTTTCATGCCACTGCTTTCGCGTGTAAGGTGAATTGGATGTGGTTGTTCGCCAACGTTCCCAATTTTCAATTTCGTGACTCAATTCTAAATCCAGCTTAAAGCCAGAGTATTTTCTTTTTGAGCTATCTAGCTCAACTCTCTTGATTTCGACATCAATACGATCGGTTTCAAAATCCCAATTGTGCTCTAGAGCATCAGTGAGTACGAGCAAGAATTGTTCTCGGGTGATCTCTGCAATGGTTGTTTGTAATACGCAAATCAGACTCAAAATCAAAATTAATTTTAATTCAAAAAATACTAATAATATGCGCGGCCAATGCACGATGCTTAAAAGGATTGGAAAATTTAATTATTATAATAATTAAATCCACCGTTGGCAATTCGTAATTTTTGCCAAACGCGGGAAAATCAATTTTCTAGCTGCCTAGAAATAATAAGAGCTTAGCTCACACGTTTGATTAGCTCCAATACATCAGGAGCATCTTTGATAATTTGGTTGGGTTCTGGGCCGACTCCAATGTAGCGTAGATTTGGAAAGAGTGTTTTGTTGCTATCACCATAATTTGCAACATCCGTCAGCGATTTAAGCATCCAGGCTAAATAGTCTTTTGCATTTTCAGGAAGGTCTTCAAAATGACGCACATTGGAAATATCTTCGGACCAGCCAGGGAGTGTTTTATAAATAGGAGTGAGTGTTTTTCTCACGCTATCATTTCTTGGCACATGATGGTAAATTGTGCCTTCGGAATCTTGGTAGGCGATGCAAATTTGGAGTTCCCCATTCCAATCCTCAGAATAAGAAAGCGCATCGAGTTTATTTAGGGCAAGGTCTTGATAACCACCATAGCGCAAAGCATCTCCTTTTTCCACAGCATCGTACCAACCAACCATTCGTTGCCTTCCAGTGGTTGCACCAAATTCTAATTGTTTGAGTTTATTACTCAGTGGATGACCATCTTCAATTTCTGTAATGAAAACATGCGTACCCACTTTTGTGTCATAAGCTTTACAGCATCCAATATTATGAACTGGTTGGGCGGGGATGCCTGCTGATTGAAAAAATTCTGGAGTAAAGGTATGGGAGGCGGTGACATTCGGAGCAAATCCGTGTCTTTTATCGAGCCAATAAGCTTGGCCAAATTCTCCAATAACAAATTTTCCTTCATCTTTGGCCTTTAAGATTAGCTCTCGAACATCGGAAATCTTCTCACGCAATTGCTGTCCAGCGTCCCAATAAACGGTTGCTAGTTTATTTGCATCTAGGGTGTAGGGAATTTTGTCTTCGGGTATAAATTCGGCAAAATCAAAATCGAATTCAGGTAATTTTCCAGATTCAATAAGTGATTTGTGAGCTTTTGTTTCAGCATCACTTAGGCGTTTAAAAAATTCAAACCAAGTTACTTCATTGACTCGGCAAACATGTTGGATCGTTCGCATGGTTCGTTCAGTTCGCCAAGCAATCTTATCAAAAAATTCATCTTTCGGGCCTAAAAAATCGGCATAATAAATTTGGAATTGTCCCACTTCATCTAAATAGGCAGGAGTGATTCCTCGACCAGTCGACCCACGGGGCGTTTGCTTCATCTGTGCAACTCGGAAATCTTCCCAAGCCAAGTCGAGTAAGCGGTGGGTTAAATCAGAAACTAAGCAGCGGTTATCAATGACTAGTCGAGATAAGACGGCATGCCCATAGGATTCCGCATAAATGCTTTCCCAAAGAAATTTTCTCGGATCAGCAACAACCCCTGAGCCGATGATTAAATGAGGGACGATTGGGTCAGCCACTCCGCCTGGAAGCAGGTTAAGCTTCAGTCCGGCAACCGTATGTCCAGAGTTTGAGCCGCCATTGACTTTCATCACAGACGCTACAATTTCGGGGTCTTTGTGTTGGTCTCTGAGTTCGTTGATGATTTCAAGTATGACTCGGCCCTTGCCTTCGTCACCTGTTGAAATGCCTGTATCCGTTATAAATTGGGAGGAAAAAGGAGTGAGCATGGAATGTTATTTTTGTATATCAGAATTACTTGTCTTCACCGTAATAACATCGTGTGGAGATGCTTCTTTTTGTCCGGCTTGGGTGACACGTATGTATTTAGCATTCTTTCGTAAAGATTCTAAGTTAGATGCTCCTAAATAACCCATTCCGGATTGAATTCCTCCGATGAGTTCATTAAGCACAGTAGAGGCAGAGCCTGCAGACTCTTTGAGTGCTTCAATTCCTTCAGCAGCCGCTTTTAATTGAACATCTTTTTTACTGTGTCCGTATCGGGAAGCAGAGCCTTCTTTCATGGCTTCATGGCTTCCCATACCTCGGTATTGTTTATAAAGTTTTCCGTCAATTTCTATAATTCGCCCAGGTGCTTCGTTGCATCCGGCTAATAGACTTCCAAGGATGACTGCATTCGACAGAGTCAGTGCTTTCACTATGTCGCCCGATTTACTGATTCCGCCATCTGCTAAAATACGAACATTCTTTTTTGCCGCAATTTGCGAAGCGGAATACAGTGCAGTCATTTGAGGGATACCGACTCCTGCAACAACTCTTGTTGTGCAAATTGAGCCAGGGCCTTGTCCAACTTTGATTGCATTTGCACCTGCATTAGCTAAAAATTCTACGCCTTCAGCTGAGGTTACATTTCCAGCGATTAATGTGAGTTCAGGAAATTGACTCCTCAGAAATTGAACAATTTCACCTATGGATTTTGAAAAACCATGTGCAGTTGAAATTGCGATTGCGTCAATTTTTTCATCTACGAGTTTTCCGACATGGGTGATAATACGATCTTTGTCGATTGAACCATCGGCATTACGATGAGGAGCAATGGACGCTCCGCAGATTAATTGAAAATCATCATCTCGTGCTGGTTTGACTTCTTGATTGGACTCACTTTCAATTCGTTCGATATCCGATAGGGTGAATAATCCGCATAATTCGTCTTTATCATTCACGACGAGTAGTTTGTGGATTCCAAGATGGTTGGTAAAGAATTGGTCGGCGACTTTAATTGGGTCGTTTTTAATCTCTTTCTCATTCAATGTGTAAATAGATTCTCTTGGAGACATTGCTTCGGAGACTAATTTTTCTGAATAGCGAACTTTAACCGCTCTTCCTGGGAGCAATCCAATTAAGGTACTATCCTGACTCACTACAGGGAAAGTACTAAAACCATAATTACGTTGTTTTATAAGTTCCAAGACTGAGCCGATGGTTTGATCTGGGTTAACAGTAATTGGGTCTTGGATATATCCATGGATATGATTTTTAACGCGTGCGGTTTCTTTGATCTGTTTTTCATCCGACATATTGTAATGCAGGATGCCCATGCCTCCATTAAGTGCCATTTGTATGGCCATCTTTGATTCAGTCACCGTATCCATGTCCGATGAGATGATCGGAATTTGTAATTCTAATGAATCAGATATTTGAGTCGAGAGGTTTGTTTCTCTCGGCAGTACTTCTGAATAGAGTGTCGCTAAAGACAGGTCATCAAATGTCAGCCCAAATGGAATGGCTTGCTGAAAAAAGGTCTCAGCAGGTTGAAAAAAACTGTTTGAAGTGGAATTGTTATTCACTGTCATGATTCAAATTCAACAAAAGATTGTGTTTTCTCAAGTAGAATCGACACTAGAACTATGAAATTTTTAATTTCTACACATTTTTATACTCGCCGTTTTGTCCATCCATTGGAAACGGGGCATGGAGTATGGAAGAAAAGAGAGGGCATTTTGATTAAGCTAGAGTCTGAAAAAGGGACTGGCTTTGGAGAGATTGCTCCGATCCCTTTTTTTCAAACTGAGTCAATTGATGAAGCTCGAGGCTTCTTAGCTTCTTTGGGCGAGATTATTGACGTTGAGAATTGTCACATACCAGAGACGCTGCCTTGTACTGCCTTTGCTTTGAGTTCAGCCTTAGCACAAATTAATCAAGCGAAAGAAGCCGCTGCCGAAGCCGATTTTTCAATCGCTGGACTATTGCCAAGCGGGTGTGCGGCTCAAGAGGCCTTAGAAAGAAAAATGGCTTCAGGCTTTAAGGTGTTTAAGTGGAAGATTGGAGTGCATTCTTTCGAAGAAGAGGCTCAAATCTTTGATAATTTGATCAATCATTGTGTACCGGAGGTTCGATTTCGCTTAGATGCAAATGCAAATATGAGCAAAGATACTTTAGGCAAGTGGATGCAATATGTGCAAAAAAATCGTGCGCAAATTGAATTTTTCGAACAACCTATGCCAGTTGGCGAAGAATCTCAAATGGAAGAACTTTCAGCTAAATATAGTATCCCAATAGCTTTAGATGAATCGCTAAATGGCCCGAGTGGGAAACAGTGGCTTGAGCAAGATCACTGGGCAGGATTGTTTGTGATCAAGCCAAGTGCTTTCGGATCAATTGAATTATTAAAAAACTGTTTTTCAAATGTGGGGCCTCGCTGTATACTATCTTCCTCATTCGAAACAAGTGTTGGGGTAGCTGCTTGTTTAGAATTAGCTACAACCCTACAGATCAATCCCTTCGCACTTGGTTTTGATACTCAGGCAGTTTTTTCCGATGATTATAGTTTGAATCAATCGCTTCCGTCACTTTCTCTATCACAGGTGAAGCAACAATCAAAATCTATTATTGCGAATGTCTTTTAAGTTAGAACAAGTTCGAAAAGATTTAATCGCCAATCAAAAATCTTCAGAGTTTTGGGATTTAGTGGATGTGTGCGGACAGAGATTGGATGGCAAACTCAGTGAATCAATGTCTCAAGGGATTTTGATTTCAGAAAAAGATCCTTTGAAATTTGTTTCTGCATTAATTGCAGCTATGGATCGTAAAGTTCCTATTATTTTAGGGAATCATCAATGGGGAGATTCGGAGTGGGCATTATTTGAGCAAGAATTTTCCCCTGCGGTGACGTTTGGCTTACGAGAAATTGGCAAAGGGGATCACTGGGTTTTTAAGGAAAAGGATCAAGGGAGTATTTTGATTCCCACAGGAGGGACTAGAAGTGATGCTTTGCGTTTTGCCATTCATCGCTGGGAATCTTTAGAGGCTCAAAGCCTTATGGTGCAATCTTTCCTAGGCACTAAAGTTATAAATTCTATTTGTTGTTTGCCCTTATTTCATGTCAGCGGACTGATGCAAGTTATTCGCGCTATTGTCAGTCGTGGACAAATACTATTCAGTCAATTAAATGACTTGGAATCAGCCTCAAAAGTCGTAGCGATAGAAGATTTTTGCTTGTCCTTAGTGCCGACGCAATTGAGCCGATTGATTTCAAAGGGAGCTGTTTTTGAAAATATGGATCGATTAAAAGCAATTTTCTTAGGAGGTGCCCCTGCTAACGATCGTTTGTTGATAAAGGCTAAAGACTATCGCTTGCCCATCGTTTTGTCCTATGGAATGACAGAAACGGCTGGGATGATCTGTGCCCAAAGCAAGGACAGTTTTTTATCAGGCACTTTCTCTTCGGGTAAGCCGTTATTCGGAGCTGAAATAAAGCTCAATACTGAAGAAGGTTTTGATGCCCTACATATTTTTTCAAAAAGTCTTTTTTACGGTTATTGGGGAAATCCGCCATTTGAACGAGCTGAGGGATTTTGCTCAAATGATTATGGGCATTTTTCTAAAGAAGGATATTTGTTAATCGAAGGAAGAATGGATAATTGGATTATTAGTGGAGGAGAAAAAATAAACCCTAAAGAAATTGAAGATAGCCTGTACGCTTCTGGATATGTGGAATCAGCTATGGTTCTTGGTAAGGATTCAAAAGAGTGGGGACAAGCTCTGGTTGTAATTCTTGTGAGTCAGGGACATCTTAGCCAAGAGGCAGTGATCGATCATTTGAATGAGTATTTGAAGCACAATTTAGCCAATTATAAACTCCCCAAAGCGTATCTATTTGTTGAAGAATTGCCTATTTTAGAAAATGGAAAAAGGAATAATGTTCAAATCAGAGAATTACTCGATTCGATTGAGGTTTGATCTAAAAAAATCTTCATAATTTTCAGCTAATTATTGACAGTTTAAAAGGACCAACTATAACCTAGCATCTTCTGATGAAGATTAATCTGAACTATAAAATTTTAGTTCTTAACCGTCTCTGGCAGGCTGTTAATATTGTCGGTGTTCAGAGAGGCTTTAGTCTCTTACTTCAAGATAATGCACAGGTCATTTATACAGGCGACCAAAGCTATCGTTTAATGAATTCAGATGCTTGGTTGAAATTATCCGAAGAAATGCAAGATATGGGCGAAACACCTAATGAGCATATCCAAACTGTGCGTTTGAAGATTTTAGTTCCAAAAGTACTTTTACTTCGTACCTATTCTCAGGTACCCGTTCATGAAATAAAATTCAGCCGAGAAAATTTATTAGATAGAGATGATCATCGGTGCCAATATTGTGGGAATCAACTAGAACCGGCTCTTTTGAATATGGATCATGTGATCCCAAGGGATCAAGGGGGCAAGACTTCATGGGAAAATATCGTTACTTCTTGTATTAAATGTAATTCAAGAAAAGCGAATCGATTGCCGCACCAAGCGAATATGCGTCTTATAAAAAAGCCAGAGCGACCTAGATGGCGTCCATTTATCAGTTCATTAATTGGACAATCCTATGAGAAAGATTGGGAGCATTTTTTAAACTTAAACAAAGTGGCTCAGTAAATTTAAACCTTGTCCTAAGGGACACACTTGGTTTTATGACTCTCTATGAAAGTATGTTGTATAGGTGCGGGATACGTCGGCGGTCCTACGATGGCTGTAATCGCACAAAAGTGCCCCCATATTGAAGTGACGGTTGTTGATATTAATCAAGAACGTATCGCAGAGTGGAATTCGGATCACTTACCAGTCTATGAGCCTGGCTTAGATGCAGTCGTACAAGAATGCCGTGGTAAAAATCTATTTTTTTCATCAGATGTGGATAAAGCGATTTTAGAATCAGAGATGATTTTTTTAGCTGTGAATACGCCAACAAAAACCTATGGTATCGGTGCAGGGCGAGCCGCTGATTTACGTTATGTTGAAAATTGTGCGAGGCAAATCGCTAAAGTGGCACAAGGCGATAAGATTGTTGTTGAAAAATCTACACTGCCTGTACGCACCGCAGAATCGATAAAACACATTTTAACGGCAAATTCACAGGGACGAAATTTTCAAATATTATCGAATCCAGAATTTTTAGCGGAGGGAACAGCCATCCAAGATTTAGAATCGCCTGATCGGGTTTTAATTGGAGGAGACCCAACAAAGGAAGGTCAAGTTGCGGTTGATCAGCTCGTAAGCATTTACGAAAATTGGGTTCCTAGGGAAAAAATTATTACAACGAATATTTGGTCTTCGGAATTATCAAAATTAACCGCTAATGCATTTTTAGCTCAGCGAATCTCTTCGATCAATGCTATATCTGCTTTGTGTGAAGCAACAGGTGCGAATGTTGATGAAGTCGCACATGCGATAGGTACGGATGAGCGTATCGGGCCAAAGTTTTTAAAAGCGTCGGTTGGATTTGGTGGCTCATGCTTCAAAAAAGACATTTTGAATTTAGCTTATATGTGTGAACATTTTGGTTTAAAAGAGGTCGCTGATTATTGGAACAGTGTTATTGAAATGAACGACTACCAAAAGAAGCGCTTTTCAGCCAATGTTTTGAGTCATTTATTTAATACAGTGTCACATAAAAAAATCGCGCTTTATGGTTTTGCTTTTAAAAAAGATACGAATGACACCCGAGAATCTGCAGCAATATCAATTGCTAGTGATTTGTTAGCCGAAAGTGCGAACGTGACTATTTTTGATCCTAAAGTCAGCGAAGAACAAATCCGTAAAGACCTCCATGTAAGCGATGATAATCAAAAGGTTTCTATTGCTAAAGACCCATACGAGGCAGCTGAAGAAGCGGATGCTATATTAATCTTAACGGAATGGGATATGTTTAAAACACTCGATTTTACAAAGATATACGAGATGATGCGCAAACCCGCCTTTATTTACGATGGCAGAAATATCTTAGATATAGAAGCACTTCGCAAAATAGGTTTTGACGCACAAAGTATAGGACGCACTTAAAAAATACATCATGATTGTTGAACCTAAAATTAGAGGATTTGTTTGTATCACCGCACACCCTGAGGGATGTGCTAAGAAAGTTGCTCAAGAGATAGCAGTAGCTAAGGCTAGCCCTATTCAATCAGGGCCCAAAAAAGTGTTAGTTATCGGTGCATCAACGGGCTATGGATTGTCATCGAGAATCACTGCAGCTTTTTCTTGTGAAGCAAGTACTTTAGGAGTCTTCTTTGAGCGACCATCGTCTAATGGAAAGCCTGCCAGTGCAGGTTGGTACAATACAGTTGCTTTTGAAAATGAAGCACAAGCAGCTGGCCTGTATGCAAAGAGTATCAATGGAGATGCTTTTTCCAATGAGATAAAGTCGGAGGTCATTCAAACAATCAAAGAAGACTGGGGAACGGTGGATTGTGTGATTTATAGTTTGGCTTCTCCAAGAAGAACCGACCCAGCTACAGGCGAGACTTACAAATCTTGCTTAAAGCCAATCGGAACGAGTTTCAGTAATACGAGTTTAGACACGAATAAAGGGTTGGTAGAAAGTGTTTCTATTGAACCAGCTAATGAAGAAGATATTGAAAATACAGTAAAAGTCATGGGTGGCGAAGATTGGGAGCTTTGGATGGAGGCATTATCAAATGCCGGTGTGCTCACTTCCGAAACTAAAACTGTAGCTTATTCCTACATCGGGCCAGAAGTGACTTGGCCAGTGTATAAGAATGGAACAATTGGAACAGCAAAACTTGACGTAGAGCGTGCGAGTCGTGCGATTCATGAAAAATATGGAATTGAGGCCTATGTCTCAGTGAATAAGGCAGTCGTGACTCAGGCCAGCTCAGCGATTCCTGTCGTGCCTCTTTATATTTCTATTCTCTTTAAGATTATGAAAGCCAAAGGCACTCACGAAGGATGTATCGAGCAAATTGTCCGCCTGTTTAAAGATCGCCTATATGAAGGAGCGCTCAATTTAGACCAAGAGGGGCGCATTCGAGTCGATGACTGGGAAATGGACCCAGAAGTCCAAGAAGCAGTTGCCTCAATTTGGCCAAATGTCACCACGGAAAACCTCAGAGATGTCTCTGATTTTGATGCTTACCAAAAAGAATTCCTTGAACTCTTTGGATTTGGTCTTGATGGGATTGACTATTCGAAAGATGTAGAAGTGGATCGGCCCATACAAAGCTTAAGCAGTTAAGCTTAAGACTCTAGAAATTTGGTTAAAACGGTGGCTCTTCATCGAGCACAACGTCCGAACTTCCCGATTCAGAGGATTCGCCTGTTGCACTGCTGGATTGTTGATCAATTTTCCAAGCATTTAAATTAACAAAATGTTTGTCATTCCATTCTCGGCAGCTGATGTCAAAATGAACCGTTACTGTATCACCCGGTTTGACGGATTCAAGCAGTTCAATTTTATCTTTTAAGCATCCAAAAACAATATTCTGGGGGTATTTATCGTTTTCTGTTGTCAGTAAAAATTCTCGTTTTTTGAAATCATTGGCAAAAGTTTGGACTTCAAAGACTTCTTTTATCGTTCCTGTAATATCAAATGGCATTGTTATAAATTGGGTTAATTTTTATTATCTATAGTATAGGAAAAGATTCTTTCAAACGAATAATGAGGAAAGAGCATTGACAGAAATAAATTTTTTGATGGGTTAGGAGATTCGTTACGGGGAGTAGCGCAGTCTGGTAGCGCATCTGGTTTGGGACCAGAGGGTCGCAGGTTCGAATCCTGTCTCCCCGACCATTTTGTTAAAAGTAACACGATAAGCAAAATGGTCGGTGATCCCCCAGTCATGAACGCAAATCTATTTTTCTGTGACGGCAATCGCATCTAGCATAGGTGCCGTGTGTGGTAACATGAGTTTATGAATGCTAGGATTCGCAACAACAACTCCGTGACTGTCATATAAGTTTACTGGATTTCCTTTGAAATCTGTAATCTTAGCTCCGGCTTCTTCCGCGATGACTAAGCCAGCAGCCATATCCCAAGGCTTTAATTGCATTTCGTAATATCCAATAACCGTTCCATTTGCGACAGAGCAAAAATCAATCGAAGCTGCACCAAAACGGCGTACACCTCCGGCAACCTTAAGAAAATTAGCGAGAGCCCTTGATAAATGTTCTGCTCGAATAGCTCGGTCATAAGGAAAGCCGGTTACAACAACTCCTTCGGAGAGTAAAGATTTTGCACTGACTTGGATCGGCACTCCATTTTTAGTGGCACCTTGTCCTTTGATTGCTCGGTAGCGTTCGTTCAATGAAGGGGCAGACACAATTCCACCCACTGGCGTATTTTGAGTCACGATGCCTATCGATATGCCCCAATGATGGAGGCGATTTGCGTAATTCACTGTTCCATCGATTGGATCAATCACCCAAGTAAAGGATTCAGAATCGCGCGCATCACTGTTTGTCCCTTCTTCTGCGATAATTGAGTCTTCAGGAAAATGTTTTTGAATAGCGGAAGTGATTATTTTTTCTGAATGAAGATCAGCTTCCGTGACTAAATCGAAAATATTGGTCTTGGTCGCTCTGGCATTAGAGGTGACTTGTAAGTCTAAAACATCGTTTTCTAATTGAGGAAGTAGGGCTTCGATTACCGATAAACGATCGGCGATTGCTTTTGTTCTGTCGCTAGAAAGATGTGCCATTTTGCTCTATTTCTTAGGCTCAATAGAAATGAAAACAAAAGAGGCTACCAAAGCAGCAAATACTTGGATTGCTGTGTAGATGGCAAATAACTTCAGATCAATTATCTGATGGATTAATAATCCAATATTCACTGCAGGATTGAATGAAGCACCTGAAACAGAGCCCACGGAAAAAGCCCCAGTAGCAACAACAAAACCAATTGCTATTCCGTAAAATCCATTACCAGCGTTATCTTTAGCAAGGGCTACATTTAAAATCACCCAGACTAAGGCAAAGGTGAATAGAAATTCACTGAGGATAGCAGGAATTAATTGAAAGCTTTCTGAATTGTGTAAGCCCGAGCTATTATTAATGATCGCTTGGAAAGGCGTTGGTGCTATTACTGAGGCTGCAAAGGCGGCAAGAGCGGCACCAGCAATAACTACAATACAATAAAAAAGTGATTCTTTTGCTGGTTGATTTTTAGTTATAAAAAAGGCGGCAGTTACAGCGGGATTGAAATGGGCTTTCGAGCGAAATCCTGAGGCAAATATGAGAGCGGCGAGGCCGAGTCCAATAGCTAAAGGGGCAAAGTCACCGGCAAATCCAGCAACTGCAGATAGACTGATAATGAGATAAAGAAAAAAGGTTCCGATAAATTCAGTGATGAGTTTAGCTTTCATAATGAGTGTGTAAAAAATTATTGAGCGTCTCTGTAACCTGAAACATAGGCTTCAAAAACAAGTTTGATTTGATCACGGATTCTTCGAAAAGCATCTATTTCGGATTCGCCTTCTTGCATTGCGTGAGGGGGATCTTCAAAAGACCAATGGTAGCTTTTGGGTGAATTAGGAAAAACTGGGCAAGCTTCTTTCGCATTATCACAGACAGTGATTACCGTATGGATACCAGAGTTTAAATAGAGATCTAAGTGGTCAGAAGTATGATGTGAAATATCAATGTTTATTTCTTTCAAAGCTTCAATCGCCAGAGGATGAACTTCGCCTTTTGGATTTGATCCGGCAGAAAAGATCTCAAAAAGATCATCCGCAGAATTTCTTAAAATGCCTTCGGCCATATGCGAGCGGCAAGAATTACCCGTACAGAGAATGAGTATTTTAGGTTTTGTCATTTTTTTCTAAAAGAGTTTATTATAAATGAAGAGGAAAGAAATTATGGCAAAAAATGCAATGCCAATGTAACTGGTAATTTTTATCCAAGTGGCTGGCTGATGCTCAGGCGAAACATTCGCACCCGTCATGACTTTGAGGTTTATCCAAGCGAGAATAGGAGAGGATAAAAAAGCAACCGTAGCGGCAAAACTAAGTAGCGACATGAGATTTTTAACAAATAGCAGAAGTATAGCCGATGCGGCTAGAGTATAAATAATCAGCATCAAAGAATAGTGCTTTTTATCGACTGATTTAGAATGATTAGGAGAAGCTTTTAATAAAAGAAAGCTTGTGGCTAAAGAACGAGGATAGCCATCGAGACAGGTGAGCGTTGTGCTCAGCATCGTAAAAAATGCAGCAATAATGATAATCGGTTTCGCAAATGGGCCAATTGAATGTGTATAGAGTTCGATGAACTGTTTGGAAAATTGAATGCCGCTTTGTGGAATCTCTGCGCCGGTATTAAATAAGGTCAGTGCTCCTAGGGCTAAAAATAGACAAGCAAGCATAGTAGTGATGCCGTAGCCAATGGAAAAATCAATCGCAACTTCTTTAGGCGTAGCCTTGTGCTGGGTTTGTGCTTCTCGGCTATGCATCCAAAGTGACGACCATGTAGATAAATCAATAGGGGCCGGCATCCAGCCTAGCAGACTGACGATAAAGGCCAATGAAGCCAATGTAAAAGGCGTGATTTCAGTATTTGAAACATCAACTGTGCTTGGGCTATGATTGAAGGAAGCAAGCGCCACCGCTACGATTGTACAGACAGTTAAAATTACAATAATCCATTTTGAAAGGCGGTCGAGCACGGCATAGTTGCCCAAGTAAAGAATTCCCGAAAGAATAAGGAAAATAAGAATCGTTAGATGGGTTAGCTCTAAATTTAAAAACCCTAAAAATGGCATGCTTAGGGATGCCGTGAGCATTCCAACAGCAGCTATATTAATACTGCCCGTAAGCAAATTAATCACAATAAAGGTATTTAAATAGATAGGACCCTGTCGTTTATAGCCTGAGAGTAGGCTTTCTCCGGTGCATGCGGTGTAATGTTGTCCAAAATAGAAAAAGGGGAATTTTAAAAAGTTCGCTAGCAGGATAAGCCCGAGTAATGTCCATCCATATTCTGCACCCGCACGAGTCGCCCAGACTAGATGGGAACCTCCGATGGCTGCACAAGCAATTAATATTCCGGGCCCTAGTGTTTTGAGTAGATTGTTTGATTTCACCATTTGCTAATCTTTGAATTTATGTTTTTGAGCGCAAAAATAAAGCTAGAATTTTTTAATTCAAAAAATAGTCATCAGTTTCTTGAAAATTAATTGGATATTTTTATTGTGAGAACAGAGTTTCGAAATATAGGTTAGCAATAAAACATGGCAAAAGACTGGTTAGATGGAATTGAAGAAAGTTATGA
>JAQCDT010000150.1 GCA_027620575.1 Verrucomicrobiota bacterium | reverse complement strand
AAGCTCACCCCTGGTTCCATTCGACCAAAGCCAAAGCCTTCCATATTTTCACTCGGTGTAAACAAGAGTGCATTAATCTCAAGTGGGGCATCCGCATTAAAGTGAAGCCAAAATTGTGGCTCATCAAAGGCCTTAGATTGGAATTTATAGAATTCCTTATAATCATCATCACTGATATCTTGTTTATTTTTCAGCCATAGAGCGCCCATTGTTTTCAATGCTTCATCATTGAGCTTGATGGGAAACTGAATAAAGGCGGAGTAATTATTAATAATTGTTTCGAGTCGCTCCTTTTTTGTGAATTCCTTATAATTTTCGTTTAAATGAATCAATATTCGAGTGCCTCTTGGTTCATCTCCATCTATCGCTTGGATTTCATACGAGCCCGAACCATCGCTTATCCAGCAAAGTGATTCTCCTTTTTCCTTCCAAGTGCGTGTGAATACCTCGACTTTATCTGCCACCATGAACACGGAATAAAAACCGACCCCAAATTGTCCGATTAAATTGTCATTTTTTTCGCCAGATTCCTGAAGTGCTTTTAAAAATGCTTTTGATCCAGAGTGGGCGATAGTTCCAAGATTTTCTACCAATTCTTCACGAGTCATTCCAATCCCTGAATCTTGAATGGTGAGCGTATTTTTTTCTTCATCGAATTGTACGTGAATTTCTAATTCTCTATCTGCCTCGTAAATATTTTTTTCTGTGAGTTGTGTATGTCTTAGTTTTTCTGTTGCATCAGAAGCATTGGAAACCAATTCACGAATAAAAATTTCTTTATCCGTGTAGAGTGAATTGACCACAATATCTAGGACTTGTTTTACTTCTGCTTGAAATTCGTGTTTTTCAGTTGTTTGAGTAGTCATTGCTATTTCAGTGTTTTTTGAGTTAAAGAATGAATTGAGTCTTACTCTTGCTCAGTATGGAGAGAGTACCGCTTATCAGTATTCCGATTATTTTACCTTTACTAAAAAAATCAACTGAGCGTTAAGCAATTTTTTAATTCACTCGTACGATTTATTCCTGATTTAGGGTTGATTTCAAGTAAAAAGTGAGTCTTTATGTCTCTATGCAGGCAACTGTTTTAATTGTTGATGACGAAAAAAATACTCGAGAAGGGCTTCGTTTAGCCCTTGAGGATGATTATGATGTCTATACCGCCTCCAATGCAGATGAAGCGTTTAATTTAATGGAGGTCGAGTCTTTTGACCTTGTGTTAACTGATTTACGAATGGCAGGGAAGTCAGGGATGATGGTCATTGATCATGCAATGAACTTACCCAATAAACCCATTTGCATAATGATGACCGCTTATGGAGATGTAGATACTGCGGTAGAAGCAATGCGTCGGGGTGCATTTGATTTTCATACTAAGCCGATCAATATTGAAAAGCTTGAATTTATGATCAAGCGAGCGATTCAGTCCAAAAATTTCGAAAAAGAGAATGAAGTGCTGCATAAACGATTGGACAGGCGTTATCAGTTCAGTCAGATAGTGGGTAATTCTCAAGCCATGGTTGAGGTATTAGACCGAGTTAAATTGGTGGCTCCAACTAAAGCGACTGTACTCATAGAGGGGCAAACAGGTACGGGTAAGGAATTAATTGCACAATCAATTCATCAAAATAGTGATCGCTCTAGAAAGCCTTTTGTTGCCGTGCATTGTGCCGCTTTAGCAGCCAATCTATTAGAAAGTGAATTATTTGGTCATGAAAAAGGTTCTTTTACTGGAGCTAATGAACGTCGAATAGGGCGTTTTGAATCATCTGACGGTGGCACCTTATTTTTAGATGAAATCGGAGAAATTGATGCCTCTACTCAAGTGAAACTTTTACGGTTTTTAGAAACACGCTCATTTGAGCGACTTGGTAGTTCAAAATCGGTTGAAGTTGATATTCGTTTAGTTTGTGCCACGAATAGAAATCTTTCAGAAATGGTGCAGAAAGGAGAATTCAGAGAAGATCTTTATTATAGATTGAATGTTATTCGTATTCATCTTCCCTCATTGATTGAGCGCAAGGAAGATATCCCTCTGTTATTAAAACACTACATAGAAGTATTTTCTCAAGAAAACGGCTTTGCTCCACTGGAGCTTTCCAAAGAGGCCTTGAATGTATTGGTTGAATATCCTTGGCCCGGTAATATTCGTGAACTGAGAAATTTCTGTGAAAATATTATTATATTGAAGCAAGGTCAAACCCTTATTCCCGAAGACTTAGAGCCAAAGTTTTTTCATACTAAAAACGATAACATGGCCCAGTCCTCATCATTAAGTGGTCATGAATCAATCAATGTTAATTTCAGTTTAGATATGAATGAAAAACAATTATTGCGTAATGCTTTACTGAAATGTGGAGGAAATCGTACAAAAGCTGCTCAGCTTATGGGGATTAGTCGAAGAACGCTTCATCGTAAACTTTTGAAATGGCCTGAACTAGACCCAGACTTTTCCTAGAAATTGCCTCTTTATTATCTTGAAACACTCATGACTTTTAATTTGTCTAAATTTATGAGACTGTTCATCTTCACCAAGATTATTTGTATTTGCTTTTTCTCCCTATACCTCGCCTCTGCTGAAGAGACTCGCTTGGCTTATTCTGATTTGATTTCAAATGAGTTCGAGGAATTATTATACGGTGATAACGTTTCCTTAGAAAAAAATGTAAATGCTGATATCGCAAATTTATCAGTATCCAAGTCAGGTACTTTGCCCATAATAGAAGACTTTTTATCCAATCGTTTAGATATTTGTATCGTTGCTTCACCTGAGGGTATTGATTTACCCGTCATGGAAGGTGATAATATCATTCAAATTCCTTTTACTTACAAATCCGCTGTGGTGGTTGTGAACTCAGAAAATCCAATTTCTGAAATTACAATGGATCAATTAGCAACTATTTTTGGTACTTCAGGTGCTACATCTAATTTACTTACTTGGAGGGATTTTGGCATGTCTGCTTTCTCAACGAGTTTTATTAAAGCTTATGCAGTTAAAGAAGACCATGGAATTTCTTCAGATCTCTTCCGCCATGGGGTGCTTGGCGAAAAAGTATTTAACGCATCAGTGACTGTAGATATTCAAGAAAATGTACAACGTTTGATCACCCAAGACAAAGCAGCAATCGGCGTTTTCCCTGATATTCCTGAAAATCCTAACTTAAAAGTTTTGTTTGTAGCTCAAGACGCCGAATCGATTGCTTACGGGCCAAGTGCCGATAATATCTATTATTCGGATTATCCCATTCGCTTACCTTTTTATATTGTTTATAACGAGAGAGATAGTGAGCGCTTATATCCTGTAATCAAATTCCTCCTTAGTGATTCAATGGCAGATAGTTTAGCAAAGGATGATTTTTTCTCCTTACCAAAGATCAT
>JAQCDT010000149.1 GCA_027620575.1 Verrucomicrobiota bacterium | reverse complement strand
ATGGCAGAGATTGAATTTACCACTGAGGCCGAGGCTGAGGCTTTTGATCGTAGCGAATTGTTTGAAAAAGAGGTGACTCATGATTTTCGATATTATAACTCGTACTTAGCAGAGAATCCTTACACTTCTTGGACTGAAAGTGATCAGTGAAGGCCCTTGAATTGCTCTAAAAACCGCAGATCGTTTTCGCTCAGTAGACGAATATCTGGAATTTGGTGAAGCAATAGGGCGATTCGGTCGATTCCCATTCCGAAGGCATAGCCTGAGTATTCTTCTGGATCAATTCCGCAGTTTTTTAGCACATTCGGATCAACCATTCCACAGCCCATAATCTCTAGCCATCCTGTTCCTTTAGTCATGCGGTAGTCAGTTTCAGTCTCAAGACCCCAGTATACATCCACTTCGGCACTTGGTTCTGTGAACGGAAAATACGAGGGGCGCAGACGAATCTCAGATTTGCCAAAAAGTTCGGAAGTGAAATATTGCAGGGTTTGCTTTAAATCTGCAAAAGAAACTCCTTTATCGATGTACAATCCTTCTATCTGATGGAAAAAGCAGTGAGATCGAGCCGAAATCGCCTCGTTTCGGTATACTCTTCCTGGCGATATCGTGCGGATAGGTGGCTGATTTTCTTCCATAAAGCGCACTTGTACTGAAGATGTATGTGTGCGAAGTAAAATGTCTGGATCAGTTTGAATGAAAAAGGTATCCTGCATGTCTCTGGCAGGGTGGTGATCAGGCAAATTAAGTGCGGTGAAGTTATGCCAGTCGTCTTCAATTTCAGGACCCTCAGAGACAGTAAATCCTATAGTTGAAAAGATATCTATAATTCGATTGCGCACAATCGAAATAGGGTGTCGTCCGCCAAGTTCTCCAGGAAAAGCAGGTCGAGTTAAATCTTCTTTAGGGGCCGAGTTCTTAACGAGTGCTTTAAACTTATCTCGCTGCTGGTCCAGTTTTTCTTGAACACTGTTTTTAAGCTCATTAACGACTTGTCCAAACTGCTTCTTGTCTTCGGCAGGCACCTCTTTGAATGCGGCAAAATAGGAGTTCAATAATCCTTTCTTACCTAAAAACTCTAGTCTAAACGATTCGAGCTCTTGTTCTGAGTTTGCTTCAAATTGTTTAACAAGTGCAAGTTTACTTTTTATCTCCTCGATCATGAACGGCAAAATTGGGGCTTAAAATTACTAAAATCAGCTCGATTTGAGGGATTGTAATTGCCTTACTGCATCTTCCATCGAATCCACAACGTTATCTGGAGTAATGAGTTTTGGAATGGCGAGATTTCGTTCAAGCATAAGTTTGGGCTGCGCATTTAATCCTAGCAGGATAACTTCTATTTTATTTGCTCGAAGCGACAATAAGGCATCTTCTAGGGCGTAGAGTCCCGATTGATCTATGTAAGGTACTTCAGTAAGGTCTATAATGACATGTTGAGCCGATGTTGGAATTTTTTTAGATAGCTCTTGAAAATCTGATGTGTTTCCAAAAAACAGTGGACCATTGAGTTTTTTAAGATAGACCTGTCCCGAGAGATCTTGAGCATTCGATAGGTCTTCTGAAGAAATCTGACTAAGGCTATAACTTTTTGACGATAGATCTCCCATTTTTTTCATGAATAATAACGCCGCAATAACTAGTCCGATTCCAACTGCATACACTAGGTTCCAGATACTTGAGAGTACCAAAACCAGGCTCATGATAAGCACTTCTGAATTGAATCGGAGTGGTCCAATCTTAAGGTCTTTAGGTAGATAGGTTACCGCCTTAAGCCCTTTGTAATCCATCACTCCAATTCCTACTACAACTAAAATTCCAGCAAGAACAGCAGCAGGAATTTTTGAGGCTATCGGTCCTAGGAGTAGCAAAACAATCAGTAGAAAAACACCTGCAACCATTCCGGATAGCCTTGTTTTTCCGCCCGAATTGATATTTACCACTGTTCTAATGGTTGCGCCCGCACCGGGTATACCTCCAAAAAGCGCAGCAATACTGTTTCCGATTCCTTGGCCGATCAGTTCTTTATTTGGGTTGTGCTTGGTAGCGGTTATATTATCGGCTACAACCGAAGTGAGCAGACTGTCAATTGCCCCGAGTAGCGCTAATGTAAGTGCAGTGAAGATGTAGGGACTTATTTGCTCTATACTAAGCGAGGTAAGAATCCCGAACTGAGGTATGGGCAATCCCTCTGGGATAGTTTGAATTGGGAGGTAATCGACTCCTATCGCAGCGGTAACTCCTGTAACTACAACAAGGGCAACGAGTGTACTAGGAATAGCTCTTGTTATTTTCCTGAATCCGTGAATGATTGCTATAGTTGATAGGGCAATAAGAAGTTCAATCCAATTGATCTGAAGCAAAGCACGAGGAAGCACTCGTAGCGATCCTAATACCCCAGAGGCATTGGCAGCAGCTAAACTTTCTGCTTCTGCTAAAATTTCACCTTCACTGGCTTGTGACACTTCGGATAAGATTTTTGAATAATCCGCTAGCTCTAAAGGCCTTTGAGACTCTAATTGCTTCAATTTTTTTGTCAGTAGATGTTCTTGTGCCCGGTCAGTAAATTGAGCGATATAGTCTTTGTCATTTTTAGGATAATAGCCAATTGCGGGTAGAATTTGAGTAATTAGTATAATTACTCCGATAGCCGTCATAAACCCTGATACCACCGGATATGGAATATACCTGATATACCTTCCTACTCCAGTAAGGCCTAAGATCAATTGCATAATTCCTGCTATGAGAAAAACGGCTAAAATGGCTGGCAATGCAAATTCAAGGTCTCCATTGTTAAGAGCCAGAATTCCCGATACTACGACCATGCTCACTGCGGTCATTGGAGCGGTTGGTCCTGAAATTTGAGTTGGAGTTCCCCCAAAAAGGGCCGCAAAAAAGGCGAGAAAAATAGCTCCGTATAATCCAGCGCTCGGCCCGAGTCCTGAACTTACGCCAAAAGCCAGTGCCAGCGGTAACGCGACAATTCCTGCAGTTATTCCGCCGAAGAGGTCGCCTTTGGCGTTGGTAAAATCAAATTTCATCAGTTCATAGTTTCATTGAGGAATTCGACAGCTCCAGTAGAAATATCATACATAGCTCCAATAATTTTAATTTTTTCGGTCTCTTCAAGCGACCTGAGAACATTAGAATATATCCGTACATATTCTACCATTAACAATACATTTTTGCGTGCCACTGCATTCACAAAGTCTAGATTTTTCGATGTTCGTTTTTCAGGGTCTTTAGGCTCGGTGGTACTTAGTAGCGCGGGATTGATTTTAGATAGTAATGAGGTTAAGTTCCCGAGTTCTACCTTATCACAGGCTCCTTTAACTGCGCCACAAGAAGTATGCCCGAGAACAACTACGGCTTTAGA
>JAQCDT010000148.1 GCA_027620575.1 Verrucomicrobiota bacterium | reverse complement strand
GTCGCAAAAAAATTCGGTGTTACTTGGCCGACTTTGATTGCGCAAATGGTGAATTTCTTATTGGTGACCTTTGTCCTTTATAAATTTGCGATCAAACCGATTTTAGCTACCTACGATGAGCGTCAGAAAAAAATTGCAGATGGCTTGCAATACGCTGAAGAAATGAAAGCGCAGCTTTTGGAAGCAGAAAAAGAGCGTTTAGAAAAAATTAAAGAAGCAGTCGCAGAAGCGCAGAAAATTTTGGGCGATGCACGAGACCAATCAAAAGCGATGCTCGAGCAAAAGATACAAGAAGCATCGGCACAAGCAGAAAGCTTGATTCGTAAGGCAGGAGAAGCGACCGAATTGGAGCGTCAAAAAATGCTTGCTGAAGTGAAGGCAGAAGTAGCACGCCTAGTCGTAGAAACGACCGCACGGGTTTTAGACAAGGAACTCAGTTCAGAAGACAAAGAGCGTTATTCAAATGCCGCAGCTGAAAATTTAAGTAGCAATTTATCTTAGAGAGAATCAATGGACACGAGTAAAAAGATTAACCGACTAGCCAAACGATTGATTAAAGTATCAACCGAAAAGGGCGAATTGAATGAGTCGGAGCTTTGGCAAGGGATACTTCAATTAAAAGAATCTGGCTTTAAGCATTTAATTCCATTACTCAAAGCATTGCGACCGAAAGTATCACAGGCCGTTGCATGGCAAACCATTGAGGTGACTTCGCCTACGGTGCTCAGTGATAGTGCAATTGCATCGTTAAAAAATGTATTTGAAACAAAATATAATCGTCCTGTTCAAGTAAGGACAAAACTTGACCCAGCATTAATTGGGGGTCTCCAGGTTCGTATAGGAGATGATGTGTATGACGCTTCGGTGTCCGCACATTTGAAACGTATCGCCGGTGAAATATAACCTTTAACCAAGAATTTAAAACATCATGAGCTCAATAGTTGAACAAATAGAAAAAGAAATCGCTAATTACGAAGCGGGAGTAGTGAAAAAGAATGTCGGACGCATTGTATCAATTGCGGACGGAGTGGCCAAACTGGAAGGTTTGTCGGACGTTATGTATAACGAGATGATCGATTTTGGAAACGGCGTCACCGCATTGGCCTTGAACCTGGAAGAAGATACCGTCGGATGTGTGATTCTTGGTGATTACTCAAAGCTTAAAGAGGGCGATGAGGCGAGCACCACAGGCAAGCTATTATCAGTTCCAGTTGGCAAAGGCTTGTTAGGCCGTGTAGTCGATGCGATCGGTCGCCCCGTAGATGGTAAAGGGCCAATTGCTTCGGATGAATCTTATCCAGTGGACCAAATCGCCCCTGGAATTATTCCACGTAAGTCCGTGGATCAGCCATTGCAAACAGGTATCATGGCGGTGGACTCAATGATTCCAATCGGACGAGGACAACGTGAGTTGATTATTGGTGACCGTTCAACTGGCAAGACGACTATTGCAATTGATACAATCATCAATCAAGCAAAGATTAATAATCAGCATAGAAACGAAGATGGAACATTTGAAGAAGGGTTCCGCCCAGTATATTCAATTTATGTAGCAGTTGGACAAAAGAATTCTAATATTGCTCGTACGATTAATGTCCTAGAAAAAGCCAATGCAATGGAGTTTACGATTGTGGTGACTGCACCTGCCGCGGATAACCCTGCCAATCAGTACATTGCACCTTTCTCTGGCGCATCGATGGGAGAGTATTTCATGAATAATGGAATGGATGCGTTGATCGTGTATGATGATCTTTCAAAACAAGCAGTAGCTTATCGTCAGATTTCACTCATTTTAAAACGCCCTTCAGGACGTGAAGCGTATCCTGGAGATGTGTTTTATTTGCACTCACGTCTATTAGAGCGCTCGGCTCGCGTGAACGAAGAAAATGGAAATGGTTCATTGACCGCACTGCCGATCATTGAAACTCAGGCGGGTGATGTTTCGGCATATATTCCAACAAATGTGATTTCAATTACCGATGGACAAATATTCCTTGAAACGGATTTATTCAACCAAGGGATACGCCCTGCGATTTCTGTTGGTTTATCCGTGTCTCGTGTGGGTTCAGCGGCTCAAATTAAAGCGATTAAGAAAGTTGCGGGTAAGGTGAAACTTCAATTGGCCCAATTTAGAGAACTTGCGGCCTTTGCTCAGTTCGGTTCAGACCTTGATGCAAAGACAAAAGCACAGTTGGATCGTGGTGCTCGTGTGGTTGAGTTATTCAAACAAACGGCCTTTAACCCAATTCCAGTTGAGGTACAAACTTCTTTGATTTACGCAGTACAAAATGGTTATTTTGACTCGATTGATGTTGTAGATATCGTGAAAGCGACTTCCAGCCTTAGAGAGTTTTTAGAAACTATTGGCGCTTCTACTATGGATCAAATCCGTAGCGAGAAACAATTGAGCGAATCCATCGAAGAAGCTTTGAATAAGTTGTTTTCTGAATGGCAAACAAGCTTTTCTGGTTAATTTTTAATTTCTTCTACATATATTACCAACACCAATGGCTAACTTAAGAGACATACGCAGACGAATAAAGTCGGTTAAAAATACCCGACAGATTACTCGTGCGATGCAATTAGTGTCTTCATCAAAAATGAAGCGCGCGCAAGATTCAGCGATTGCGGGACGCCCGTATTCATTGATTTTGGCCAATATGTTGAACACAGTGAGTAATGCTTATAAAATTTCTGGTGAGACAATTGAGCATCCTTTCTTTCAGGCACGAGAGGTAAAACGTCGTGGCATCATTTTGCTTTCATCGGACAAGGGTTTATGTGGACCATTGAATACGAATTTATTCCGTTTAATTACTGATGAAGTTAAAGAAGATGCTTTGTTCTTCAGCGTTGGAAAAAAAGGAGCACAATTTGTTCAAAGAGAAGGTTTAGATTTACAAGCGAGTTATGAAGTTTCGGATAAAGCTGAAACACATGAAGTCGGCCCCTTAGTTGAAATGGCCATCGAAGCTTATAAATCAGGACAGGTGGACACTCTAGAAATTGCTTACCCTAGCTTTATTAATGTGCTCATTCAAAAACCAGTCATTATGCCGCTGCTCCCAATTTTTGATTTGGATACACTATTAGAGCAGTTGAAAAATAAAATCAAAGGGGATAGCGATTTAGCTATGGAAGACTCTAGAGCAATCACTTTTGAGCCATCACCCGCCGACATTTTAGATCAGTTGCCTGATTTGTACGTCAATTTTATGATTTACCAAATGATTCTTGAATCGAGAGCGTCTGAATATTCAGCTCGAATGGTCGCCATGAAAGCGGCAACCGATAACGCTTCCAAGTTGGTGGATTCATTAACTTTAGATTACAACAAAGCCCGACAAGCGGCAATTACCCAAGAAATTTTAGAAATTGCCGCCGCCTCGGCCGCATAATTAA
>JAQCDT010000147.1 GCA_027620575.1 Verrucomicrobiota bacterium | reverse complement strand
GAGCGAGCAGTCGCACTTCGTCCAGAGATGACTCCTTCTTTAGCTCGCCTAGTCGGAGCTAAAGCAAAGAGTTTAAAACGACCGGTTAAATGGTTTAGTATAGGAGAACAATTCAGATATGAACGGCCGCAGAAAGGTCGCTTGCGTTCATTCTATCAATACAATGTTGATATTCTAGGTGAACCAGGAATCGGAGCTGATGCCGAATTGATTGCTTGCTTGGTACAAACGCTTAAAGCTTTTGATTTAGATTCAAATGATTTTAAAGTTCGTTTGAGCGATCGTCAGTTATGGATCTTGTTTTTAAAACATTGGAATGTCAGTGATGAACACATGACTGCAGTTCTTTCAATTATGGATCGTTTAGGTCGATTAAACAAAGATCAATTAAAGACTCAGCTCAATGAATATTTTGGAGGCACAACAGATAGTTTTATTAATTCGGTGGATGAACTGATGGGGATAGATACAGAATCTGATTTAATGAACTTCTTTTCTAAATTAGAACTTTCAGACACAGTTAAGCAATCGATCGAGGAGCGTTTAGCGGAATTAACTTCTTTAATTCAACTTATTGATTCTATGGAGATTGGCCACTTTGTGTCTATTGATTTTTCCATTGTGCGTGGGCTCGCTTATTATACGGGCTTTGTTTTTGAAGCCTTTGAAGCCACTGGTGAGGGGAGAGCATTAGCAGGTGGAGGGCGTTATGATGATTTAATAGCTCGATTGACTTCTAATTCAATGGAAGCGGTAGGATTTGCTATGGGAGATGTGACTTTATTGGATTTACTTGAATCAAAAGGTAAGCTTCCAGAATTTTCTCAAAAACCCGATATTATGCTATTGTTTACTGAGGATGCAGCACGCTCCTGCGCTTTAGCCGATGCTCAAATTTTACGAAGTGCAGGCTTAAAAGTCGATTATCCTTTGAAGCGTGCTAATTTTTCCAAGCTTTTCAAAGAGGCAAATCTGCGTGGTGTGCCTTATGTTTTGATTTATGGAAACGAAGAAATCCAAAAAGGATTGGTTAAGTTGAAAGATTTTCAAACAGGTGAAGAATCCTTTATTGAAAGAAGCGAAACAGCCTTATTGGAGAAACTTAAAACCCTCTTATAGGTCGTTATGTCAGGAATCGAAAAACTCTTAGTCACAGTTGCAAAATTAAGAGACCCAGAAACAGGTTGCCCTTGGGATATTGAGCAAAGTCATCAATCAATTACTGATTGTTTAATCGATGAATGTTGCGAATTACTTCAGACGATTGATCGTCTGGATATGGAGCATATGGAAGAGGAGTTGGGGGATGTGTTACTACAAGTTATATTTCATGCACAGATTGCAAAAGAGAATGGTCATTTTGATTTTGATTCAGTTTGTGAAGTGTTAAATGACAAATTAGTTCGAAGACACCCACATGTTTTTGGTGATGAAAAAGATTTGAAGACTAGTGAATCAGTTTTAGATCGTTGGGAATTGATTAAAGCCAATGAAAAAAAACGAGGATTTTTGTCTTCTGGTGTCTTTAAGGACTTACCACCTCAATTACCTGCTTTGATGTTTGCCGAAGATATTCATAAGCAAATAGTCAAAAAATCGATCGATGCTTCTGAGTTTTATAATAAAGATTCTATCGCAAAGCTTATAGACACAACCGCCATTGACCCAACAGCGGTAGGGAAGTTGTTATTTAATTTGGTTGCATGGTGTAAAGACAACAAGATCGAGCCCGAGTCTGCCTTAAGACGCTATGCACAAAATGTCGTAGATTCTATTGAATCTAGAGAATCTTAATTTGTTTCAGACTTTTATAGTCTAACTGGAATACCCAGTGATTTAAGATGCTCTTTGGCTTCGGCAATTGAGTAAGTGCCAAAGTGAAAGATCGAAGCGGCTAAAACTGCACTCGCTTTACCTTTGGTAACTGCATCAGCTAAATGGTCGAGATTTCCTGCACCCCCTGAAGCAATGATTGGAATACCAACCGCTTCGCTGACTTGCTGATTTAATGCTAAATCATAGCCATCTTTTGTACCGTCTGCATCCATGCTGGTTAACAAGATTTCACCTGCACCCCTTTTCTCAACTTCTTTTACCCATTCAATAAGATCTTTTCCTGTATCCTTTCGTCCTCCATGCGTGTAAACACTCCATTGATTATCGGATATTTTTTTTGCATCCACTGCGACCACAATACACTGGTTGCCAAACTTATCAGAGGCATCGGATATAAGCTGAGGGTCTAAAACTGCAGAAGTATTTAAACTCACTTTGTCTGCACCTGCATTGAGCATGGTTCGGATATCGTCTAGATTTCTTAAGCCACCACCCACAGTTAAGGGCATAAAACACTCTGATGCCGTACGTTCTACAACATCGAGCATGATTTTTCGCTCTTCATTCGAGGCAGTGATATCTAAAAATACAAGTTCATCCGCACCTTGTTTTTCGTAGGCTTTTGCTTGTTCAACAGGATCGCCTGCATCAATTAAATCAACAAAACGAACACCTTTCACGACTCTTCCGGCATGAACGTCAAGACAAGGTATGATTCGTATGGATAGCACAGATTAGGAGAAATAATGTGTGAAAAACGGATTATGCATCCGCAAATGTAATATCTGGTTCAAAAGATAATGCTAGACGGTATTCGATACCTTTACGCATAATTAAAGGATGATCTCGCTCTAAGGTTTGAATATAATGAATTTTTCCATTATGAGTACGGTAATTTAAATCCTGTGATACAGTTTCAGTTTGTTTCCATTGTGCTTGGAAATCATCTCGTAAAACTTCTGCTCGATGTCCTTCTTCTCCCAAGGTAAAGGAGGTTCCAATGCGATAGGTTGAGTGGGGGGCGGCAATAGCAATCGAATAACGTATGCGATTTAATTGAATTTGGCTTTCGACTTTAAAAATATACTCACAGTTTATTTTTCCACCTGCAAATGCCCAGTTGACTTTACAAGAACCGATACCATTTGCGAATACACCTTCTTTGGTAATAAGGGTGGGTTGCTCATATGAAAATTGAAGCGTGTTTCGCATACCGACTTTAGTCGTACAATTTTTACCATAATAAGCAGGTATGATGGTGGTATCTCCGAAAGTTAATTCAGGAATCATTATCGGCATGTATCGATTAATTGGCCAATCAAATATCCCAGGTGCATGAGGGAATGCGAGATAATCACTACTATCAAGATGCTCTTTACTCGGTGCGACTAGTGGTAATTGAAACGATAAGCCAGAATCTGGGTCTTGATAAACAAACAGACCTTGTTCTTTTTTGGAAGTTTTATCGAAACTGATGAAGCGTCCAATTTTTCGCGGTTTCGGTGCATTCTCCGAAGGGTAGTTGTTTCCGATGGATCGAATTAATCGAGACCATTGGCAAAGGTAACGTGCTGCATCAAAATTGGCTA
>JAQCDT010000146.1 GCA_027620575.1 Verrucomicrobiota bacterium | reverse complement strand
AATGGAATTAAGCTAATTCTGAAAGGGGTGCTTCCAATCTGTAGGTATCTTTATCATAGTCCTTGCCAGTTCTTAGACCTGAAGAAAGAACTAGGAAGAGTGTGTCTGATAAGGCCTCGAAAGAGTGTGACTCCAGTAGTTCGTGAGAGATCAAGTCTCCTTGCTCTACAATCGCTTGAATAACAGGTTCTTTTGGTTTTTGAGCCAAACATTTCATTTTTCCAGAAAGAACATAGATTTGCTGGATTGTTTTCTTATGAAAGTGGTTCCCTCTTACCGAGCCTTTTTTACTAAAAATGATGGTGGCTCCATTGAAGTCAATTTGTTCCACAATATCAGTAATGGAACCTCTATGATCTTGATGAATACATTTTATTTTTGTGATTTCCATAGCTAGGTGATTAGGTAAGTATTCTGGGTTGTGGAATTGGTATGATGAATTTCCCGCCTCTCTCCCTGAATTGCTTAAGGTTATTCATAATCTCTTCGGAAAAATTCCAAGCGAGTAACAATGCATAGTCGATTTGATTACTTATGAGTGCGTCATCATCCAGTACTGGAATATGTACGCCTGGGCAGTATCTTCCGATTTTTAGAGTGCTTTTCTCCGTCACGAAATTGAGGGATTCGGGACCTATCCGACAATAATTTAATAGAGTCATGCCTTTGGCGGGAGCACTAACCGCGGCAACTTTTTTGCCACTCGATTTAAGAGAATTTAGCATAGAGGTGAGTTCATCTCTGTTCCTATTTACTTTTTTTGAGAACTCCTTCAAGGTCGCAGGACAACTCCATTTGCTGTTATTTTCGCGACGAAGGAATTTTTGTACTCTTTCATTAATTTTGTGCTCTCCAATTCTGGAAATGAAAACACGGAACGAGCCACCGTGGATGTCTCTTTCTAAGACATCTGAAACTTCCATTCCAAATTGACTTGCCAATTTAATGATTGGCTTGAGTAAAAGGTATGACAAATGTTCATGGTAGATGGTGTCGTACTCGAGGAAATTGATCAAGTTCCCGAAATAAGGGGCCTCGAAAATAAATATTCCATTTTTTGATAAAAGGATATCAACCGCTTGCATGAAGGACTTTAAGTCATCGACATGGGCGAAGACATTTGTGGCCGTTATGACCGAAGCGTTTCCTTTTTCCCTGACCGCTTTTTCGGCGACTCTCAGAGAGAAGAATTCGTCCCATGTTTCAATGCCTCTCTTTTCAGCGATTCGTACAATGTTGCTTGCGGGGTCAATTCCTAGGATATTCGCTCCTTGCTTGGCGAAAGAACCCAAGAGCACCCCGACATTGCTACCTATATCCACTACCAAGTCACCCTCGCTTATGCTGTAGCGTTTGCAGACGGTTTCAGCGAACTCATCCCAATGCAATTGGCCTGATTCAGTAATTGAGGATTCGTAAGGATAATCACGACGATAGAGCACTTCTCCGGGTACCACATAGCTCAGTTGAGCAAGACTACATTCTTCGCACATCAACACCGTAAGTGGGTAGTGAGTTTCAGGTTGCCTCAATTGATCTTCTCTCAGAAATTGGTCGGCAGGCGGAGTGAAACCCAAGTCGAGAAATTCAAAAAGGTTATTTGATCCACAAATTCTGCATCGAGTTGTCATATTTTAATTAGTTGAAGTTTAAGACTTCAGCAATCCTTTCAAAAATCGCTTCAGTTTGCGCAGGGAATTGCCTCTTTCAAGGTAATAAGATTTTTTGTCATAAGCCAAGTTTCTGAAAATCGATTCAGGGTGCGAAATCTCTTCCAGAGATCCCCTAATTTCTGGGATGCCGACCCAGTTATTCGCACACATGGTAGTATTCGTAGCATCGGGACCGAAGCCTATGTTAGTTACGAGGTTTACTTTTGGGATAATCGAGAGTGCGTTATTGGACCAGCATGCGTAGGTCCATGCGTATGACCAAGCCCAAGGGTCTTGGTTCATGCAGTGTTGATCGAAAACTTCCTTTATGCCATTGGCATGCTTTAGGGAAATACACCATTTGCTGAGGAAGTGGTCCTTGTCTTCGGAGTTCCACTTCTCCATTGAAAGATCCATATGTCTCCAAGCTCTTTTCCATGTGGCGAATCCCCAAGCCGCCGGCTTGGCACTAAAAAGGTAGTCCTCTTTAGTTCGGGGGGGCACGGCTTTTTCGAAGAAATTGCAGCCTCCGATATGAAAAATACGCTCTTCATGCTCGTACCGATCGAGTAGGGCATTGCAAAAACTAAAGAACGAAGGGTCTACGAAGTTATCGTCTTCAAGCAATATGACCTTTTTCTCCCTCTCGAAGACAGAGTTTAGACCGGAAACCGTTCTGTTGGCCAAGCCCATATTCTCTTCCGCGTAGAACTTCGTTAGTTGACAATCCCAGTCTATGCTTTCCTCGACCAACTTTCTTGACTTGGTGCAGAGGGGGGTGTCGCTCGGTCCCTTCGGGCCATCGGCTATGAGGTAAAGTCTTCTTGGACGCAAATTCCGAATAAGCGGAAAGGTGATTTCCATACACTTTGGCCGAGCATAAAAAAGGTATGCAATCGGGGTATTGAAGCCTTTTCCCTTCATGGTATGAATTTTTTAAGAATTCGCTTGGTCAAATCCTTGAGACTGAATTTCTCGGTAACCTCGTCCATCTGACATTTGTGAGCATGCAAATCCGGGTGTACCAAATTCGGATTTAAGCAATTGCCCTGGGGTTCCTTCAACTCACCACTTCTCTCGCTTTTGGCAAGTAGTAAGATGTTCTGCTTGTACCAAAATTGAATTTTTGAGTCATTCCATATTCTTGGACGAATATAATCGAAGGCGACAAAACCTTCCTCTTCAAATTGGGCCACCCAATATTCCTGCCATTGTTCGTTCAAGTGATGTAATCCCCCTTGGCCGGGGATTGCCGCGGAAAACAGAATGAAATCGGAGAGTGAACAAAGTGAGTCAACAAGTGTTTTAGCACATTGCTCAGGCAAGTGCTCAGCAACTTCAAGACATATGGCAATGTCAAATCTTTCGGGATTTGCCACGGGTTCGGTCAAGTCTTTGCAAATGAAGCTTTCCCTTGGTATCTCCAATAGCGAGAGGTCCCTCAAGTGTCCATCGTAACCTAATATGTAGGGAACCCCGAGCTTCTTGAAATTCGCCAGCCAAGTTCCAGTACCACAACCTATGTCGACCGCACTTTTCAGTGAAGGGAGAATCTTTTCGAGAAGATCGTAGACGGTCTTCGCGGCATAGTCCGATTCTCCCGCTCTTTGAACGAAGAAATCTTCAGGGTATTCGATTTTTGAGCTAATGAATGGAAGTGGTTTCTATCGCAAAGATCTCAGTAAACTTGAATGAGAATGAAATACAAAATCAGTAATGGTTTTTGTGTCTTCTAAGAGTTGCTAAATGACTAGTGAATTATGAAAACTAGTGGTAAGAATAATGAGTATTCTATAGAGTTAAATAACATTTGATCGACTAAGCGTATCTCTTATCCACTGAGAA